>CASFUJ010000066.1 GCA_949297645.1 uncultured Desulfovibrionaceae bacterium | reverse complement strand
TAGTCTTCTTCCTTTTTCTTTTTATCTTCGGTATTTTCTTTATCGCCTTGTTTACGGTTTGGCATTGTTTATTCTCCGCTTGAAGTTTATTTTTTATTATACGGCGGCTTATCCAACCCTTTGGGGGAGTAGGTAAAGACTTCGCAACCGTCTTTGGTAACGCCTAATGAGTGTTCAAACTGCGCCGACAATGTGCGGTCACGGGTTACGGCCGTCCAACCGTTAGAGAGAATCGTCCCATCCGGCTTGCCGATATTTATCATCGGTTCTATGGTGAAGAACATTCCTTCTTTAATAACCGGCCCGGTGCCTTTGCGCCCGTAGTGGAGAACGTTCGGCTCATCGTGGAAAACCCGCCCCAAGCCGTGGCCGCAAAACATTTCCACCACCGAGTAACCGTATTTGTGCGCATAGCTCTCTATCACCGCGCCGATATCGCCAAAGTGGGCGCCGGGTTTGACGGTGTCTATGCCGCGCATCAGGCATTCATAAGTTACCTCGCACAAACGGGTGGCTTTTAATTTCGGCTTACCGATATAATACATTCTTGACGTATCGCCAAACCAGCCGTCCAGCGTGACAAAGAGCAGCAGTTTGAACGGCAGTGATATGGTGGTGGGGGAAACCATCATCATGCCCATGGCGAGCAGGATGTTGGAAATGATGAGGTCAATGGCCACAAAGGCAAGATACAGGACAAAACCTATCTGGAAGGCCTTGGTGAGTTCGGAAATGGTGAAGGCCGGGATCATGATAAGCAGATTGTCCTTGCTTATCATGTCGTGGCGCTCCTTCGGCCAGATGCGTTTGGCCGTGCCCATGAACATGTTGGTGACTTTCTCATCGGAATTGACGGAGAGAAAGCGTTTGAGCGGAGGGGAAGCCTGTTCGGCCACGCTGAAGATGTCGGCAAAACCGGGCTGAGCCGGAACGGTGATGTTTTTGACGATGTCGGCCGTGTCCATAGCCACGGGGGCCATGATGAAAACGCTGAGGATGATGGCGAGTCCGTTCATGACCATGGCCGGAGGAACCTGCTGTACGCCCAGAGCGTTACGCACGAGAGACGTGACGACCACGATTTTCACATAGGAGGTCACCATCATCAGGAAAAAAGGAGCCAGGCCGAGAAGCGACAGGCCCACCATGAGGTACAGCGGATTGATGTCGGTCATGGAGCTTTCCAGAGATGCTACAGCGTTTCGGAGATTTGAACGCCGAGTACGCCGCTTATGTCCACCAGACGCCCGCGGGCTATGGCCTTGCCGTTCGCCCGTATGGTCACGGGAGCCTGCATGTCGCCGTTCATAGCGAAGGTGTAGCCTTCGGTGAGAGCCTCCAGTTCCCCGAGAGTGATGAGACGACGGTCGAGTTCGAAGCTCAGGCGGATGTCTATGTTTTTCTGTTCGGAATCGTTCATGAAAGAGTCCGGTTCTTCGGATAAGGGTGAGGAAAGAACGGCGTTGCCGTCGCTGACGGCGCAGGAAGCTGTAAGGCAGCTCGCGGAAGAGTACCGGATGCGCAGAGTCAGTATTTCCGGGGCCGTCCATGCTTCCGGCAGAAGCACGTCGCCCGCAGCAAGGGCTGCGGCCTCTTCGGGCTTCAGCAAAAGATAGCCCGATTCCAGAGCGACTTCAAGGGGAACGCTTTTCAGCGTTTCATGCAGGGGACCGCTTTCGCGCTGAGGCAGTGCCCGGAGCGCTTCCGTGAGGTCGAGGGCGTTTTCCGTCTTCAGCGGGGAGATGCGCAGGAACACAGTCTGTTCGGGCATGGAGCCGCAGGCGGAAAGGTCGGCCTTGAAGCCCAGGGAAAAGGAGGGGGGGGACGTTCTTTCGGACGTAAAGCGTACGTTGTGAACAGCAATCGGTCTGTCCAGAAGCGTTCTCAGCATGGAGAGGGGCGGCTCCAGCAGCGCTTCCAGTACGGCACGGCGTACTTCATCTGGGAGGGCGCGCTCGTCAAGATCGTCAGCCCCCGTGAAGGCGCTGTGCCTGAGCAGAAAGGCCGTATCATCCAGCTCCATCTGCCAGATGGCGCTGTTGAGTTCAAAGTCGATGACGCAGGCCGGAGTAAAGGCCGGTACTTCGGGCAGAAGAGTGAGTGCGGCTTCACCGACGCCGAAGGCCATGGTCCATGGACCGGAGCGAAGACTCAGGCTGTTTTGAAGAAGCGCTTTTTCTCTGGCGAGGAAGGGCGCTTTATAGGAAGGATGATATACGGATTCCGCCATGATGCTGACCTGTTCAGTTATTGACTATGTCTTCTTCCATATAGCCGCGCGAACGGCGATTGTTGTCGTTTTCTTCTCTGTCGGTATCCTGCGTCACCACGACGCGTACGTCTGAGTTTTCGAGACTGGACAGTCTGCTTTGAAGCGTATCCTGCGCGGCGACCAGCGTCTGAAAGGACGATGCGTCGGTGCAGTTGACGACCACGGAGAGTCTGCCGTCCACCCCGCGCTGCAGCACGATTTCCGTGCCGGGCAGCGTCTGGCTTCCCAGGGAGAGGCGAACTTCGTGCCCCCCCTTTTCCGGGGAAGAGACGAGAATACGCTCCACAAGCTGCTCAAGTTCGGCGCTGTCCGGGCCTGCGGATGCGGAAGCCGCCTGCACCTGCTCCATGCGGCCGGAAAACAGGCTGTCCAGCGGATTCGTCATGCCGGACATGGCGGAGGAGACCTGCTTGGGTATGTCCGAGCTTTCTGTTTCTTCCGCCATGAGATGTTCCTTTCTGGAGCTGCCGCTTTCCATGTCGTGACGGTCGGGCTTCTCTTCCAGAACCTTCAGAAAGCGGTCGGTCGCTTCGGCATCGGGAGCGCTCGGCTCCAGAGACTCTCCGCTGCGGAGAGAGTCGCTTCGACCTGACGGAACAGACTGAGAAAATTTGATGTTCATGTCGCTCATAGGTTCCTCCTTCGAAAACGTCAGGCATCTTCTCCTTCTGCTTCAGCTCCTTTTCTGGAGATGGGGCGGAATTCCTCCATTTCCAAATCTTCCTTATGTTCCGCTTCCTTTTTTGCCTCTTCTTTCCATATATCCTTGTGGGCCTGTATCTTGGAAGTGTTTTTTCGTGCCAGTTTCACGGCCTCCTGCGCCTTAACAAGTTCCGTGCGGAGAAGCTCCACGTCCTTTTCCGCCTTGACGACGGCCTGCTCCCTTTCGTTTTCCTGTGCGGCGAGCATGGCGAGGCCCGTTTTGAACGTATCCAGCTGACCTATGGTCATGGGCCGGTTCATAATGGCTTCATAACGGCGTTCTTCCTCTTCCCTGCGCCAGATGCGGAACTCCTCCAGCTCCTTTTTCTTTTTCTCCACCGTCGCTTCGGCCTCACGCACGGCGTTTTCCGCTCCGCGGACCCGGCGTTTCGCTCCTTCTTCCCGATAATGGCGCACGGAAAGCAGGGATTCCAGAGGGTAGCGTTCCACGGTCAGCGCACGGCCTCGAACAGGCCTTCCAGCGTCTGCTCGAAGGTGCTTTTTTCATCCAGTCCCTGCTTGAGAAAGGCATTGACCTTGTCGATATGGGCCAGCGCGTCGTCAGCCTCCTTGTCGGCTCCTTTCTTGTACTCGCCTATCTGGACGAGAAGTTCCACTTCCGCGAATTTGGCCAGAATCTGGCGCAGTCTCTGCGCCGCTTTCTTATGCTCCTTGCTTACAATGGCGTTCATGACACGACTGACGCTGGCCTGCACGTCTATGGCCGGATAGTGGTTGCGCGCGGCAAGCTTGCGGGACAATACGATGTGCCCGTCCAGAATGGAGCGGGTTTCATCGGCGATGGGTTCGGTCATATCGTCGCCTTCCACCAGCACGGTGTAAAGGGCGGTAATGGATCCCTTGTCGGAATTACCCGCCCTTTCCATGAGCTTGGGAAGCTCGGAGAAGACGGAAGGAGGAAAACCGCGTCTGGTGGGCGGTTCGCCCGCGGCAAGGCCGATTTCGCGCTGGGCGCGACCGAAACGGGTGACGGAGTCCATCATGAGCAGGACGCTCTTGCCCTGGTCGCGGAAATATTCGGCAATGGCCGTGGATGTGTAGGCAGCCTTGAGGCGTTCCATGGAGGAACGGTCGGACGTGGAGACGACGAGTACGGCCTTTTTACGTCCTTCGGGACCGAGGTCGTGCTCGATGAACTCGCGTACTTCTCTACCGCGTTCGCCGATGAGTGCAAGAACACATACTTCCGCGGAGCAGCCTTTGATGATGCTGGAAAGCAGGGTGGACTTGCCGCCGCCGGCCGCGGCAAAAATGCCCATACGCTGTCCCTCGCCGCAGGTGAGCATGCCGTCGAGGGAACGCAGACCGAGCGTAAGCGGGCGGCTGATGATTTTTCTGGTCATGGGGTTGGGCGCTTCGGCGAACACAGGATAGTGATGCCGCGTCTTGAGCGCGGGCCCTCCGTCCATGGGCTGCCCCAGTCCGTCGAGAACCCTGCCGAGCAGCTCCTCTCCCACGGGTACGGAAAGGATTTCCCCCGTGGGGATGACTTCCGTGGCCGGAGAAACACCCTGACAGCTCCCCAGCGGGGAGAGCAGCGCCACATTGCGCACGAATCCCACCACTTCCGCCTTGAGGGTGAAGTTTTCCCACGGGTTGCTCAGGATGCACAGTTCCCCCACCTTCACGCCGGGCACCACGGCGCGGATGATGGTACCTACCACCTGTTCCACGCGGCCGCGCACGTCCACAGGCGTCGTGCTCTGAACGGCTTCTTCAAGCAGGGAACCGATATATTCGAAGGCCATGACGTTTCTCCTCCCCGTTACTGGCGGATTTTGCTGTGAAAGGCGTGTTCCAACGCCTTGAGCTGCGTTTCGAGTCCGGCGTCCACCACGCCGAGCTCGCTTTCCAGAATGCAGGAGTCTCGGGAGAGTCTGGCATCCGCCACGATGGTGAGAAAGGCGCTGCCCGAGGAGCCTGCCGTCATGGCGGCGAGCGCTTCGGCAACGGCGCTTTCGTCCGCCGGAGCGACGCGCACCGTCACTTTCTGCTGGCCGCGCACCGTATTCAACGCCGTGCGTACAATGCGCACGATGCGCTCCCTGTCGTCCATGTCCCCTATGATTTTGCGTATGGCCTGATTGACCACGTTTACCAGCGTATCTTCAATGTTTTCAATGAACTCCACGGAACTGAGGATGGTTTCCATCATCTTTTCCGCATGTTCCAGCTTGCCTTCCTCGAGACCGTCCCGGTAGCCTTCCTCCCGCCTGAGCTCATACGCCTCCCGGGAAGCCGCTTCCGTGGCGGCGGCCTTTTCACGGGCGGCCGCAAGCAGGGCGTTCGCATCCAGAAGCTGTCCGTACTCATCGGCCTTGAGAACTTTCGTTCCCGCGGCGGGAGTAATGGAATCCGTATTCAGTCGAAACAGGGTGCCCATTGCGGCGCCACCTCCCTGAGCAGAAGTTTTTTCATGGTGAACCACAGGGCCATGCGCTGTTCCCGTCTGAGAGAGGGGGAAAAGTCAATGCAGGACTCTTCCTGCCGCGGAAAACGGGGGGCGGCAAGAAGGCGGAGCTTCTCCGGCCAGTCGGCACTGAGCAGGAAAAGGGAGACATCAGCCAGAAGTTCGATGCGCCGGGGCAGGGAGCCGCAGGTGCGCGGGGGCAGCAGCAGGGAACGCAGACTGCCCATCTGATAGCGGCCGCGCTTCAGGGCATAGGCGAAGGTGTCCGCACCGAGAAACTGCCGGAGCTTCAAAACCTCGCTGCGCACAATGACGCGGGACAGCTCTTCGGCATGCGCGGAGGCGCTGAAGAAGAACCCGAGTCTGCGAATCGTGACAGGATCGAGCAGCGCTATCCTTTGCGACTCTTCGGAGAAATTCCAGTATCCCTCGCCCTGTGTGCCGGAATGGGGCCATGCTCTGCGGAAGGCAAAGTCCTCCCACAAGTCCGTCAGAGGTTTGCCGAGGTTGAACAGCGTTTCCGGCATGGCGGAGGAACCGCCGCGGTTAAACTCCAGCATGGCCCGGAAAAGCCGGGGCCTGAGAGCAAGGGTTTCGACAAGGAAGCGCTCGTCCATGGTGATTCTGCCTTATTGCTCCTTCTTCCTGCGACTGCGGACGTACAGAACGGCCGCGGCACTCAGGCCGCCGCAGGCCAGAAGCAGCAGCACGCCGAGGGCGGCGAAAAGATACAGTCTCTCCGTCCCGTCTTCGTCCTGCTGCTGCGGCATGGGAACGCTGACGTTTTCCCGTACCGGCACGAGCATGACGGAAACCTTGTCCTGCATGAGTCCGGGAACGGCGTTGGCCGCAAGCTCGCGGATATGGGAAATGAGACGGGTGACCTGCGATTCCGGGGTATGGCGCAGAAAAACGGCGGCGCTCGGCGGGGTGACGTTGCCGGTACCGAGATCCGTCTGGCCGAGAACGACGTGGACTCTTGCGGTGAGAACTCCGTCGATGCGGGAGAAGGTATCGGAGAGTTCCTGGGAAAGAGCGTAGGCGAGGCGGGCCTGCTCCTCAGTGGTGGAGGAAATCATGCCCTGTGCGGCGAACACCTGTCCGAGACTTTGAAAATCTTCGCGGGGGAGGCTGTTTTCCCGCAGAATTTCAAGGGCCTGAACAATCTGCTTCTCTTCCACGGCGATGCTGAAATCGTTCTTGGCGGCTACTTTTTCCGCGGAAATGCCGTGCCTCAGGAGTACGGAAAGCATGGTGTTGGCCTGATTTTCACTGAGTCCCTGATAGATTTCGGCCTTGCAGCCGGAAAGAAGGAGAACAGCCAGAACAAGGACAAGGCAGAGCGCACGGCGGAGAGGAGGGAGAGGAACAACGGTACGGAAAGACAGCATGGCGGCGTTTCCTTGTCATGACTGGTTGCGGAGCAGAGAATCGAGACCCTGCGCCGCTTGCTGATTGACCTTTGAGCCGGTGTCGGCCTGAAGGCGAAGCATAGCTACCTGAAACTGCAGGCGGTAGAGTTCGGAAGGGCTGGGGAAGGGCGTCTCCGTCTCCGGCAGACGTGCAGTCCGGTTTTCCGGCGTCTGCCCGGCGCCGTCCACTCGGAAATCTTCTTCCTGACGGATGGAGGAAACGTTCTCCGTACTCTGTCCCCGCGGGAGAGGAATATCCGTCCGGAGCCCCTGTCCGGATACGTCCTGCTCCATGAGCGCCTCGAACTTCCGGGCAAGAGCTTCCGGTACCGGGGAAGGGCCGGAACTGACAAGCCCTTCCCCTTGGGAAAGCCCCAGACGTTCGAGCGCCTCCAGCAGACGACTCGATGATGAGACTACGGAACCGATATCCATGTCTGTTTTCCTTCCGGGACGGCCCGGCGGAAATTATGCCTGTTCCATCTGGTCCAGAAGGGAACGGGCGAGGTCGGAGCTTTTGGATTGTCCATCGGCCAGAGTCTGAAGCACTTCCCGGGCCTCATCCTTTTTGTCTGTAAGATACAGGCAGAGACCGAGCATGGCTTTGGCTTCGGCATCGTCAGGATTTTCGGCAAGAACCTGCGAGCGGATAATTTCCTCAGCGCGGGCGTATTCGCCGATGACGATGTGACTGAGAGCCTGCCCTATAAACGCAGGAATATGACCGGGGCGGACGGCCAGCACGCCGTCGTAGATGGTGCGTGCGTCAAGAACCAGTCCTTTGTGGCAGGCGGCATTTGCTATGTCAAGCAGGCGGACTATCTGAGAATCGGTGAGCATGAGCGCTCCATGCGGATGGAGGTTGAAAGGAAAGAACGGACAAGAGAAGCGGGGGTACTCCCGACCGGTAATCCGTCCCCGGACAAGGGGTCGGGAGAACGCAACTTTTGTAAGGCTCTGTTGCCGTCACTTTTTTGTCGATGTTTTTCAGTCTGAAGAGGACGCTTCGTCTGCTTTCAGGCGACAGATGCGGAAAGACGGCGACGAACAGGCTCAGCTGGCACGTTGAGCAAGACTCTTCATCATGTCGGTCATGCTTTTCGTCACGGTGGAAAGCGCTTCCATCAGGGTGTTGTACTGGCCGATTTCGAACTGCAGGGATATCATCTGTTCGTTGCTCAGTTCATCTCCGGCAGCCAGCTCCGCCATTTTAGCATTGAGCTCGGTCCCCTTGGTGCTGACGCCCTGAAGAGTGTTTTCAAACATCTGGTTGATATTGAAACCGCTGATAGAATCCATACTGTACTCCTTCAGGCAAAAAGTTTGTCGAGAACGGAAGAGGCAGCCTGTGCGGCCGCTCGGGCTGCCTGGGCAGTCTTCATGTCGTCCGTGGTAAGGCCCCGGTCCATGGTACGGCGCAGTTCCGCGTCCATGGCGGCCACCTCGTCCCGGACTGAGGTCTGAGCGCCGTACGGAGCATTTTCCAAGATATCAAAGACAGAGACAAATTCACTCATCGGGAACCTCTCAGAGGATAGAGGGTGGTAGTGTTGTTTCTGGTCAGTGTCAGCTCATCGACCGAAATGTGTTCCAGTATATATCCCCCCGGCAGCTCTCCACCCTCGAATACCCTTTCTCCGTTTTTCAGGGTGATGAACTTCATGGGGCCCATGGAGACGGATACGACCTGGAAGGAAGATGCGGAAGCGGAAGGGGAAGCCTTTTTTGCCAGTTCGTCAGGTGCGACCTCTTTCTCCTGCCTCGTGTAGATGTTGCTGCTTTTGACCGGACCCGGAGTTTCGGCATCGTTGACGATGTCGAAGGGGGCCGGAACCCCGAGCTTCGCCTGCACATGGGCGATGACTTCTTCCAGCGCGGCTTTGCTCTGCGGCGTGAAGGCCCCGCGCAACACAATTCTTCCCGGGCGATATTCCGTGTTCACGGTGATGTCCGTTCCGCTCAGCGCCGGCTCCAGCAAGATCCGTATGTCTTCCTCATGGCGGATATCTCTGAACAGCGCAAATTTCGGTTTTCCGCCCGCGCCGGAAGGCTGGAGTGCCGGAACGTTGCGTACGGCTTCCGTCAGCGCCTGCTCCTCCAGAACGCCGTTTTTGATGTAGCCTTTTACCAGCAGTCCCGGATGGGAAGATGGCGGCAGCTCCGTCACTTCAGGGAACAGTCCCAGCGCGTTGAAGGAAGCCTTCACCGCATCCGCGGCGTCGGAACGGACCGTCACGTCCAGATACACGGGGAAATGCA
>CASFUJ010000065.1 GCA_949297645.1 uncultured Desulfovibrionaceae bacterium | reverse complement strand
GGTCTATCGCGCCTACCGCGTTCCCTACGACTATGTTCCTCAGCTCAAGAAGCCGCAGGAATTCGCCGTCACCCCGCCGGAAAACATCACCTTCACCATTCCGGCCAGCAAGACGCCCTACAGCCCCAAGGGGTAAGGCTTCAGGATTTTTGCCGCGGCTCTTTCTCCCGCCCGGTGCTGAGGGCGGGAGAAAGCCCGACAGAACAACGTACGCAACCCGATGGAAGATTCCATCATAAACGTTCTCAGGGAATCGTTATGAAACACTCCCTCTCCGCTCTTCTTTTCGGCGCCTTTCTCTGTGTCGCCTCCCCCGCTCTGGCCGAAGACGTGGAACTCGGTCCCGACGCCTTCGACCTGAACAAGGCCACGGCGGAACAGCTCATGGAAATCCCCGATGCCAACATCACCCCGGACATGGCCGCCGCCATCGTGGATATGGCCAGGAAAAAACCCTTTGAACTTCCGGAGGACTTTCTGAAGGTTCCGGGACTGGACAACCATACGCTTCAGGCCATCAATCCCATTGAGCACGACGGAACCCTGTGGTACGATCCTGACGCCGAATTGACGCTGGCTCCGTCAAAGTGCTGATTTTACCGGAGAAGACCATTATGAACATGACCCGTGTCGCCATGCCGCTCCTCGCAGCCTGTCTTATGGCTGCCCCTGCGTATGCCGGGTCTTTCAGCTTCAACCGGGCCAGTGCGGAAAAAATGGTGCACGATTGTGAAGAAGAAGGCGTGACGCTGCCCATGGAGACAGCGCAGGCCATCGTGAAGGTGCGCGCCGACCGGCGTTTCACATCTCCCGACGACCTTACCGACCTTCCGGGCATGACGGAAGAACTTCTCCGTGCACTCGACCCCATTGAGGAAGAAAACGACCTTGTTTTCAATCCCAATGCCCTTCCCGGCATGAAGTCATACTGAGCATGGTCACCTGCATGCTGTCCTTATGACGTCTTCACAAAAGCGCTGCCTGCGTCTGCCGTTTTTCATCTTCGGAGCCGCAGCGCATCTTTGGAACAGTGCGCCTTTTCAGTGAAAAAGACCTTCAGGACAGTATTCATCGAACTGACAAGAAAGCCCCTTCATTCCGCATCCGGGCGGTCTGATTTCAGGGGAAGGTTATTACTGTTCATGTGTCCCTGTTCCGTTTCGGGGACCACGCGGCCAAATATTCAGGAGGCTCTTGATGAAAAAGTTCTGGCAAAAGACAGTCTGTGCCGTATCGCTGGCATTGTTCTTCCCCTGCGTGGGAATGGCCGCTGATGATGTCATCAGCTTCAATAAGGCCCCTGCCGATGTCATTGTAGAAGTAACGGACGGCATCGTGGATGAGGAGCTCGCCAAGGCCATTGTAACCTACCGTGAAAAGAACGGTCCGTTCAAATCCGCTGAAGACCTGCGCAAGGTTCCCGGCATGACCTCGGTCATTTTCGGTATGCTCGGCCCGTCAGAAGAAGATGGCGACGTTGTGTATGAGGCTGAAATTCCCACCGGCATGCACAGCTATTAAAACAGGTTGAAGAAGAGGAGCTTGAGTATGAAAAAACTTTTTGCTGCCGCGACACTTGGTCTGTATCTGGGAATGAGCGCTTCCGCTCTGGCCGCTCCCAGCGTCTATCCCACGGGAACCACCATCTATGACCCGGCCCAGGCTCAGAACGGCTATGTTCTTATCAGCGTGGACTTCAAGGATGTCTACGCGAAGGTGGACAATCGGGAATACTTCAAGGACGCCCCGGACTTTAACAGCCCGGCTGCGGTCCCCACTGCCGCGGACAGTGACGTCGTCTTCCTCATGGACATGAACGGCAACGTCGTCCATTCCTGGAAGGACCTCGGCAACAACAAAAAATGCTATCTGCTTCCCGACGGTCATCTTCTGAGCTTCAGCGAAACGCGCAGCGAAGTCACGGAATATGACTGGGACGGCAACGTGGTATGGAACTTCGCCACCAAGCTCGGACCTCATCATGACGGACGCAGGCTGCCCAACGGCAATACGTTGATTCTGTGTTATGAAAACGTGCCGGATTCCGTACTCAAGAACGTCAAAAACCAGACCACGCAGTGGTGGGGCACGCAGGAACGCGAAAAGGCCAAGCTGCGCGGCGATATGATTATCGAAGTGAACCCCCAGGGCAAGGTCGTCTGGTCCTGGAGCTCCTCCGAACATCTGGACATCAATCGCTACATGCCTCTTACCGGCATGACCGACTGGACGCACGGCAATACCGTCTCCATCATTCCTCCGAACAAGTGGTATGACGCTGGCGACAAGCGCTTCAAGCCCGGCAACATCCTGTACAATCCCCGTCACTTCGATGAGTTCGTCATCATCGACAAGGACAGCGGCGACATCGTATGGTCCCTGAAGGGCTTCAAGGCCATGGGCGGCCTCGGCCAGTGCCACGAGCCCATCATGATTGAAAAGGGCAAGCCCGGCGCCGGAAACATTATGGTCTTCGACAACGGTCTCTTCACCCGTAACGGCGCCCACGCCGGCCAGACCGTGATATGGGAAATAGACCCGACCACCAGCAAGGCCGAATGGCGCTATCTGCCTGCCATGGCGGGCAGCTTCCGCCTTCTCAGCAAGTATAAGGGCTCTGCCTATAAGATGGAAAACGGCAACGTGCTCATTTCCGAAGACTACGCCGGTCGTACCTTCCAGGTGAAGCCCGACGCCACGCATCCCGACGGCGGCACCATCGTATGGGAATATGTGTACCCGTCCGTCATCTCCCGCACTACGCTGTATCCCTATGATTACTGTCCGCAGCTCAAGGCCATGAAGAAGCCCGCCGAACTGAAGGTTTCTCCGCTTGACCCCGCTTCCTGGAAAGTACTGCCCGATATCGAGCGGAAGGGTGAAGCCGTGGTCAGCGTAAGCAGATAAGTTCTTCCCCTCTGAATAACGTTCTCCTGGCCGTTCATCTTGCCTGTGCGCCGCCCGCATGTCCGGAGCGCCTTGAAAAGATGAACGGCCTTTTCTGTAAGCATCGCGCGGGACGGGGTATCCTGCTTCTCACGGTCCGGCGTGTTCCCATCTCCCTTCCCGTACCGTCTGTCCTTTCTCCTCCCGCTGCTTTTCAAACTCCTGTCCGACGCTTTTGCCCCTCCGGAATTCCATTCCCCTCTCCCCCGGTTTGACAACGGCGTCCTTCCCTGCCTATCTTCGAAACATAGCGAAGAGCCCCCCCTTTCTGCCGCTGAAAAGGGACTTTTCCTCCGCCGGAACGCGGTTTGTCCCGCAGATTCGGCGGACGCTCTTCTACGGCACATGTGCGGGAGCTTGTGAGACGGCCTTCGAACATACACGGGGAAATTTCGGGGAGGACATACCTATGGCAGACGACACGGTCCTCAACACTTCCGGGGCGGAGAGAAAGAGCGCGGCCAGCGCTCCCACCGGCCCCCTCACGCTGGAGCAGGCGGAAGCAATGGCCGCACGCCGGGGCGAAACGGTGGTGCCCACCTGGTGCGGCATGTGCGGGCCGCGGGGCAACTGCGCCGTCTATGCCTTTGTGAAGGACGGAAAATTTCTCCGCGTGGCGGGCATGAAGGAAGCCCCCTCCAACAGAGGAGGACTGTGCTGCAAGGCCCACGCCGCGCCGCAGTGGGTCTATTCCGGGGACAGGCTCACCACGCCGCTGAAGCGCGTGGGGGAAAAGGGGGAAGGCAGGTTCGTTCCCATAAGCTGGGACGAGGCGCTGAAGACCATCGCCGACACACTGAAGGCGCAGAAGGCAACGTTCGGGCCCGAATCCCTCGCCATCCTCTCCCCTGCAAGGCGCAACTACAGCGAATATCTCTACCGCCTTCTCACGGCGCACGGCAGTCCCAACTACGGGCACAGCGGCATCTGCGCCATGCAGCTTTTCTTCGGCTTCTGCCACACCGTGGGCGCGCGCCCCGTGCCCGACTACAAGAACGCCGACGTCATCCTCATCTGGGGCAGGCAGCCCGTGTATTCCGGCCCGCCTCTGGGCGCGGCCGCGGCTCTGGTCAACGCCCGCCACCGCGGCGCACGCATCTACGCCGTCAAGCCTTCCCTCGAAGCGGACGGCTCCTTCGCCACGGACTGGATTGCCGTGCGGCCCGGCACGGACGCGGCGCTGGCCCTCGCCATGCTCCATGTGGTGACGCGCGAGAACCTCATCGACAAAGAATTTGTGGAAAAGTGGTGCTACGGCTATGAAAAGCTGGCCGAACATGTGAAGAAGTACAGTCCCCGCTGGGCGGAGAACATCTGCGGCGTTGCGGCCGCGGACATCGAGGAGCTGGCCCGCACCTACGCCACCACGAAAAAGGCCGCCATCGACTTCGGCAACGGCCTCGAACACGCCCCGTCTTCCAGCGACGCCATACGCGCCATCGCCATGCTCATGGCAATCACCGGCCATCTCGACCGGCCGGGCTGCAACCTCTTCCCCGGCCCCGGCTCCGCCATGCCCGCGCCGCGCAGCGTGCATATGAAGGACAGGTACACCCCCGAATGGCTGGAAAAAATCGTGGGACCGGAATTTCCGCGCGCCTTCCAGCCCTTCCGGGAAGGCACTTCCGCCGCCTATCCGCGCCTTTTTGAAGACGTTCTGAAGGATACGCCCGTCATTCACGCCATCATCGCCCCGGGCAGTCAGCCCACGGTGAGCACCAGAAACCCGCGCGGCGTCATCGAAGCGCTGAAAAAGCTGGACTTCTACGTCGTCATCGACACGCACCGCACCGCGGACACGGCCTATGCCGACATCGTGCTGCCCGCGCTCACGCCCTACGAAATCGACCATCCCTTCGAAGTGCGCGGTCCCTTCATCATGGCCCGCAACAAGGTCATCGAACCTGTGGGACAGGGCCGCTCCATGCAGCAGATTATGCTGGATATCGGCGTGGCCCTGGGCTATGGCGACGATTTCTGGCAGGGCGACATGACATCCTGCATGGACTGGCAGCTCGAACCTCTGGGCATGACCATGGAAGAACTTCGCGCCCACCGCACGGGTATCGTTTATCCTCCGGCCGGAGAGCGCGCCTTTGAAAAATACGACACGGTATTTCACACGAAAAGCTCCCGTCTGGACAGGGCTCCGTACCTTGCGCAGGGCAAGGTGGCGCTGTACAACACCCGGTTCGAGGAGGCGGGCTTTGCCCCCATGCCGCGCTGGGTGGAGCCTGTGGAGAGCGTAAGCGGCACGCCGGAACTGCTTGAAGCCTATCCCTTCATACTCTCCGACTACCACACTTCCCGCAGTTTCTCCGCCGGCTGGCAGCGCAACGTGCCGTATCTTCGCGAAGTGGAAAAGGAGCCCGCCCTGCACATTCACCCTGAGAGCGCGAAAGCGTACGGCATAAAGGACGGGGACATGGTCGTCGTCACCTCGCCGCACGGTTCTCTCACGGTGCGGGCCGAATACTACCCCGGCATACGGAAGGACACGGTCATGCTGCTGCACGGCTGGTGGCAGGGCTGTAAAGAACTCGGCCTGCCCGACATGCCCCTGCTGGACGGCGGGGCCAACGTCAATGTTCTCTACTCCCCCGACCTTGAAAGAGGAGCCGACCCCCTCGTCACGGCCATAGGCAGTCAGACGCTCGTCAACGTGCGCAGGGCCTGAACAGGGTACCGCAAGGACGTATCCATGAATACCGAATACACGATTCTCTTTGATGCGGAACGCTGCGTGGCCTGCCACGGCTGCGTCGTTGCCTGCAAGGCGTGGCGGGAACTTCCGACGGGCGTATTCTTCCGTCGTCTGGAAAAAATCTGGCAGGAGGGAGCGTCCATGCCCCGCCTGCGCCATGCGTCCGTGGCCTGCCGGCACTGCGCGGAGCCCGCCTGCATGGCCGTCTGCCCCGTGAAGGCCATCAGCAAGAACGCCGACGGCATCGTGCTGGTGGATGAGGAAACATGCGTGGGCTGCCACGCCTGTGAACGCGCCTGCCCCTTCGGCGTGCCCCAGTACCCCGAAAGCAGCGGCGGGAAAATGGTCAAGTGCGATTTGTGCCTCGGCCGCTACGACATGGAAAAGGAGGAGCCGCCCTGCGTGGCCACCTGCCCCACCCGCGCCCTGAAACTCGTGAAGATAAGCCCTGAAGAGAAAAAGAAGACGGAAAACGCGCTGCTCGCCCTGCTGAACTCCGGCATATTGTAGTTTTTTCCGGGCCCTGCGTGGCGCAGAAGCGCCGAGGCGAGAGGGACTTTACCCGTCATTCCGAACAACGACCTTTTCGGCGGCGGTCCCGCTGTTCCGGAGCCGCCGCGCTCTTTTGCGCGCGGTCAGGCAAAAGCGCGATACTCCCGCGAAACCTTCCTGCCGACACTGCCGAATAAAGACGATATGGACACTTTCAACGGGAAGGCATCACGCCATGCACAACGGCCCCGCGGTTTCGGAGACGACGCTTTGCCTCCCTTCACCGCGAAGCGTCCCGGCTGCATGCCGCATACGCGCTTTCCCCGGCCCGACCGACCGCGAGGGCGGCTTTTCAAAAAAAGCCGCCCTTTTTCCGTCCCGGTGAGGAGTCGAAACACTATCCCTTTCTGTCCATGAGGCCGAACTGCTCAAGCTTGTCGTAAAGCGTTCTTCTGCCTATGCCCAGAAGTTCGGCCGCCTGCGTCTTATTTCCGTTGCACAACGAAAGCGCCTGCTGCAATGTCTGAATTTCTGCGTTGCGCACGGCGTCGGACAGAGAAAGCGGCGTTTCCGAAACCCCGCTCTCTCCGGAGGTGGGCATGCTGAAGGGAACGGCATCCACGAGGGACCCCAGCGATTCGGGCATGAGCTTGTCGCCTTCCGTCAGCAGAAAGGCCCTCTCCAGGACGTTTTCCAGCTCGCGGATGTTGCCCTTCCACGGCTGACTGTACAGAATGTTCATGGCCGCGGGACTTATCTGCGTCACGTTGCGGCCGTAGCGCGCGTTGAAGCGGTTGATGAAAAAGCCGATGAGCGCGGCCAGGTCCTCGCGTCTCTCGCGCAGCGGCGGAAGATACAGCGGAATGACGGAAAGGCGGTAGAAAAGGTCCTCGCGGAAGCGCCCGGTCTTCACGTCCTCTTCCAGACGGCGGTGCGTGGCCGCGATGAAACGCACGTCGATGCTCACGCTTTTGTTGCTGCCCACGGGACGGATTTCGTGCTCCTGAATGGCGCGCAGAAGCTTGGCCTGCGTGGACGGGGAAAGCTCGCCTATTTCGTCCAGAAACACCGTGCCGCCCTGCGCTTCCTCCAGAAGGCCGCGGCGGCTGTTCACCGCGCCGGTGAAGGCGCCCTTCACATGTCCGAAAAGCTCGCTCTCAAGAAGGGATTCCGGCAATGCCGCACAGTCGATGGTGAGAAACGGCCTGTCCCTGAGCGCGCTTGCGCGGTGCACATACTCCGCAAGACGACTCTTGCCCGTGCCCGTTTCGCCGGTAATGAGAATGGGCACGCCGGTGGTCGCCACCTTGCGTATGATCTGCAGCACATGCTTCATGGCGGGGCTGTTGTATATCATGGACACCTGCGTCTGTTCAGCGCCGGGTCTTTCCTGAAGCTGACTGTGCAGCTTCGCATGCTCGGCCGCGCGCTGGACGAGGGAGGCGAGTTCGGTGTTGTTCACTGGCTTGGTCAGGTAACTGTACGCCCCGAGCTGCACGGCCTCCACCGCGCTTTCGATGGTGCCCACGCCCGTCATCATGATGAAGGGAAGCTGCGCGTCCATGGCGCGCACCCGGCGCAGCACCTCAAGCCCGCTCATGCCGGGCATGGAAAGGTCGCACACCACCACGTCTATGCCGCCCGCGGCTATGCGGGCCAGCGCCTTTTCTCCGGAAAGGGCGGTTTCCGTCTTCCAGCCCTTGCGGGAAAAAAGCAGGGCCAGAATCTCATGCCATTCCGGGTCGTCGTCCACCACCAGAATCTGATATCCGCTTTTTCTGCTCTCGCTCATGCTCTCACCTGAAGCGTTTTCTTGCACAAGGCATAGTAACGGCAACACAGGCCCGCGTAAAGAAAAACTCCTTTTCCCCCTCCTGCGCGAAGATAAGCACAGCAGCGTAACGCTGTGCAACTCTCCGCACATCCTTTCAGAAAAAACTTTCGTCTCTTTCCGTTATTACACACATAATACTTTGCAATAATTGAATATATCATTTTTGGAACGATTTCTGCATAGAAAAGACGGGCGAGACTTCCCCGCTCCGTCCGGTGCACGCCGGAGCGGAACCGGGGCCCCCTTCCTTTCGACCCTACCTTTCAAACCACAAGGAAGTTTTGATGAATAAACTTCTCGTTTCCGGCGCCGCCGCAGTACTGCTCTGCCTCATGTTCTCCGGCGCCCCGGCTGCGGAAAGCCCGCATGGCCTCGCTCCGGCGGGCGACATGCCCTTCATTCCCGACCTCGGAGGCCTGCGTCACAAGGCCTTCAAAAACCAGTACGGCCGGCAGAGCGAACTCTCCGAAGCCGTGCTCGTCAGGCAAAGCTCCGTCAAGGACGGAAAAGCCGCCGTGCCTGCGGGCGGTCTCTGCTACATTTCGGAAACGGAAGAAGATGCCGCGCCCTTCCGCCGCGATCCCTTCCTCATCCTCGGCGAACACGCCTATCTTGTGGACATGAAGCAGACGGTGCGCACCGTACGCGACGTCAACCTGAAAAAGGGCGAAAAGGTGCTTGTCGATGACGCGGGCTACCGTCTCTGGTTCGACTACGCCACCGACCATTATGATCTGCCCTACATCCAGATGGCGCTCATCGCTCCCTCCGGTCACTGGCCCATGGAGTTTTCCGTCTCCTCCAAGTTCCCCGCCATCAAGGACCTGCCCGACCGCAGTCACATGGAAGGCGACGTGGAACAGCTCGACGAGTTCTTCCTCGACCCCGTGTTCGAATACGGCGCAAGCCGCTTCGAAGTGAAGGACCACGACTTCGAGAAGGCGCATTTCGCCTCTCTCTCCTATCCCGTCATAGAAGAGGCCACCTTTTCTCTCTCCCGACCCGTCGTGCTCGACCTCCGGCAGGAGGAGTACCGTCTGTACGGCACCAGGCGCATCTACGCCTTCCGCGAAAGCAACGGCTTCCGCGTCCGTGTGACGGATTTTTCCGGCGGCACCGTGCTGGCCGAAAAGCTGGTGCGCCCCGTCAGTTCGCAGGGCTACAAGGATGAAGAGCAGGAAAAGGACGCCTACAGCCTCACCGTGCCCGGCGAGGACATGCGCATTGAAATCGCCGTGCAGCC
>CASFUJ010000064.1 GCA_949297645.1 uncultured Desulfovibrionaceae bacterium | reverse complement strand
CCGTATTCTTTCCTCCGGACAGGCCGACATGGTTTCCATGGGCCGCGCCCTCATTGCCGACCCGTACCTTCCCCGCAAGCTGGCCGAAGGGCGGGATGACGACATTCTTCCCTGCGTGGGCTGCAACGAAGGCTGCAACGGCAGTCTCGGCAAAAGAGCGCCCATCACCTGCGCCGTCAACCCCCGTACCGGAAAGGAAGGACTTCCCGAGGTTCCGGCCTCCGCAATCAAAAAGGTCATTGTCGCAGGCGCGGGTCCGGCAGGTATGGAAGCGGCGCTCTGCGCCGCCGGACGCGGACACAGCGTCACACTTTATGAAAAAAACGAACGTCCCGGCGGTCTGCTTTTTGCCGCGGCCCTGCCGCCGCACAAGGATGTACTCGAGAAACTGCGGGCCTGGTATGAACGCGCCCTGAAGGAAGCGGGCGTCAGACTGATAACAGGGCATGCCGTTACCGTGCAGGAGCTCCGGGAAGCGCAGGCCGATGCTCTCATCATTGCCACAGGCAGTACGGCCGCGCGTCCGGCCTTCGCCGCGGAAGCTCTGACTTCGGCAGCGGCCGTCACGGCGGAAGAAGCCCTGCGTACGCCGCCTGAAGGCAAAAACGTGCTCATTCTCGGCGGCGGCCTTGTCGGCTGTGAAACAGCGGAAAAGCTCGCCCTTCTGGGGAAAAACGTGACGGTGCTGGAACTGCGGGCGGAGCTGGCCCCCGACATGCATGCGCGCGCCAGAAAATTTCTTTTGAAAAGCCTGCGCGAACACGGCGTCCGTTTTCTCCTCAATACGCAGGTCATCTCCATACAGAACGGTATCGTTTCCGTACGCGACTCATACGGTAACGAACGGACGCTTCCCCCCCTCGACAGCATCATTCTCGCCCTCGGCTATCGCCCGGAAAACAGCCTGTGCCGGGAACTGGCCGCGGCGGGCCTCCCCTTCATCCCGCTGGGTGACTGCGTCCGGCCGGGAAAAATCATGGATGCCGTGCACGCCGCCCACAGCGCGGCCTGCGCCCTGTAATTTCTTCAAAGCAACCCATCCCTTCCCGGAGTCCGCATGTTTGACCGCAAAAAACTGCGCCCCATCATCCTTGTTCTGGCTACGCTGCTGTGTATTTTTCAGCTGAGCACGTCCCTCGGTATCGTCATCCTCGACCCCATGGTCATCCGCTCCGTTCATGTGGGCCTCATCTTTTCCATCATCTTCCTGTGGCGCTCCCCCAACCGCAGTCTGAAAAAGAATCCCAGACCCGAATCTCTGGCCGTTCTTTTCATGGATATTCTGCTTATTGCCGTGACCGTGGTATCCTGCGGATACATCGCCCTGTTCGAACCGGAACTGGCTGAACGCATGCCTCAGATAGACGAAGTGAGCACGCTTCAGGTCGTCCTCGGATGCGGCCTTGTCGTCTGCATTCTCGAAGCCGTGCGCCGCCTTTCCGGCTGGGCGCTCGTCCTCGTGGCCCTCGCCGCTCTCGCCTATGCTTTCCTGGGCCATCTACTGCCGGGCAACTTCGGCCATCTCTATCTTGAAGCCGACCGCATCATCGAATCCCTCTATCTGCTGAGCGACGGTATCTGGGGCTCCTCCATCGGCGCCTCTTCCAGCATCATCTTCCTCTTTATCCTGTTCGGCGCCATCCTGGACAAGACGAACATGGCCAGCGTCTTTCTGGAGCTGGCCTGCCTCATCACCCGCCGTGCCAAGGGCGGTCCGGCCAAGGCCGCCATTTTCGGTTCCGCTCTGTTCGGCAGCGTATCCGGCTCTGCCCAGGCCAACGTCTATGCCACGGGCATTTTCACCATTCCCCTCATGAAAAAGGTGGGCTACCGCCCCCACTTCGCAGGCGCCGTGGAAGCCGTGGCCTCTTCCGGCGGTCTCATCATGCCCCCGGTCATGGGCTCCATCGCCTTCGTCATGGCTGAATACACGAGTGTGAGCTATCTTGAAATCTGCAAGGCCGCCCTGTTGCCCGCACTGCTCTATTACGGCAGTCTTTTCATGATGATTCACTTTGAAGCCTGCCGCTACGGCCTCGGCGGCACGCCGCAGGACCTCATTCCCCCCAAGAAGGAAATTCTGCGCAAACTCTACTACCTTGCTCCGCTGGCCATACTCATCGCCACCATGGTGTCGGGGCGCAGCGTCATTTTCTCTGCCATCAGCGGTTCAGTCTCTGCCATCATCCTTTCCTGCTTCAGCAAGGAAACCCGGCTCAACTTCAGTCGCGTCATGGCCATTCTGGAAAGCACGGCTGCCAATATTCTCATGATTGCAGCATGTTGCGCCTGTGTAGGTATCGTTATCGGCGTCGTCACCATGACCGGCTTCGGTTTCGGCTTCGTGAGCATCATGGGCAACATCGCCAAGGTGAACATGACGCTCTTCCTTCTTGTGCTCATGCTTACCTGCATCATCTTCGGCATGGGACTGCCCAGCCTGCCCGCCTACATTCTCGTGGCCACCTTCGGCGCTCCCGCTCTGGTGCAGGCCGGTATTCCGCTCCTTTCCGCTCACCTGTTCGTCATGTACTTCGCCATCACCTCCGGTCTCACCCCGCCCGTATGCCTGGTGGCCTACGCCGGAGCGGCCATTGCGGACGCCAACCCCATGAAGACGGGCTTCACCGCCTTCCGCCTGGCCATTGCCGCCTATATAGTGCCCTATATCTTCATCTTCGAACCGGCGCTGCTGCTCATGGGCGACACGCTCACCGTCATTCAGGCCATCTGCACCGCCGTAGCCGGGGTGGTGTGCATCGCCTCTTCCATGCAGGCATGGCTGCTCATTGAATCCAACAAGCTGGAACAGGTCATCGCCCTGGCAGCAGGTCTCTCCCTGCTCTATCCCGGCGCCGTCTCCGACCTTGCCGGTATCGTCGGCGTGATCATCATCCTTGTCTCTCAGCTTGTCCGCCGGCGCAGAACTTCCGGGCATGCCGGCGGCGCTGCGGCAGGTATCTGAAAAAAAACGGCGAAAGCCAGAACGTCTAACCCCAGAGGTACTCATGAACATCAAAACCGTATCCGCATGCCTCACTGCCCTCTCTCTGTCCCTTTTCCTGGCACTGCCCGCCGCTCATGCTGAAGACAACGCCCCCGTCAAGCTTCGCGCCGTAGGCGGCGCCAACCTCGGCGGCACCTGGAACGTCGGTCTCGCCGGACTCGGCAAACTGGTAAACGACCGTTACCCCGGCAGTACTTTCAACATCCTGCAGGGCTCCTCCTCTTCCAACCCCATGCGTCTTGAGGCCAACACCGGCGATATCACCGTTACGCAGAGCCTGAACACCTATTCTGCTCTGACCGGCACCGCCCCCTATAAGAAAAAAATGGTGAATCTCACCTCCATCGCCAACATTCAAGACATCAGCCGCTTCCATGTCATCTGCTCCAAGAAACTTCCCGTCAACTCCCTCGATGAGCTGCTGGAAAAGAAGCTCCCCGTCAAGCTCGACCGCGGCAAGCCCGGCCAGATGCAGCATGAAATCGGCAAGCTCGTTCTTGCCGAATACGGACTGACCTACGACGACATTGAGAAGTGGGGCGGTCACGTCTCCGGCGTGTCCAACAACGACCTCGTCAGCCTCATGCAGGACGGCACCATCGACATCGTCTTCAAGGTCGGCCCCGGCGAACAGAGCCAGCTCCAAGAAATGGTGCTCAACGCCGACGTCAAGTGGCTGCCCATATCCGAAAAGGTTCTGAAGGCCGTTGCCGAAAAGTCCGGCCTCGGCGTAGGCGTCATCCCCGGCACCTTCTTCGGCGGCGCCGTTGGCAAGGACATTCCCTGCCTGACCGACACCTCCATCTTCATCATGCGCAAGGGCGTGTCTGAAGAGGACGCCTACAAGGTCACCAAGTCCCTCGTGGAAGGCTACAAGGAACTCGGCATCATCCAGCCCGCATGGAATACCCTCGACCCGCAGAAGATGCCCCTCAACATGGTGCTTCCTCTGCATCCCGGCGCGGAAAAGTACTACCGTGAAGCCGGTCTGATGAAGTAAGTCTCTTCGGGGCGCCTCAGGCCGCCCCTTCTTCACATCCCTCGTGTCACCAGAGACACGTCATTTCTTTTTCATAAGGATTATCCATGGTTATCGACTTCCGCATCCGTCCGCCCTACAAGAGCTTCATGGATTTGAAAATAGTCAAGAACTGGCAGAACGTGGTTCCCGCAACGCCCAAGGACATCCGCCCCACCGGATTTGAACGCCGTCCCGTGCCTTCCGTGGACCTGGCTGATGTGGACCTCATGGTCAGGGAGATGGAAGAAGCCGGCGTTGTTCACGGCGTGCTCATGGGGCGTCAGACCCAAAGTCCCGTGTACGGTGATACCGACAACGCCCATGTTCGTGAACTGGTGCAGAAATACCCCGATCGCTTCACCGGCTTTGCCGGTATTTCTCCTCATTCCCCCACGGCTCTCGAGGAAATCGAAACATGTATCCGGGACTGGGGTTTCAAGGGCATTGCCATCGATCCGGGCTGGAACGCCCCTGCCATCTACGGCAACGACCCCAAAATGGAGCCCATTCTCGACCTCTGCCAGCAGCTCGGCGCTATCGTCAGCGTGACCATGAGCGTCTACGGCGGCCCCGACCTCTCCTATACCGACCCCACCGCGCTGCTGCCCATGCTCAAGAAGTGGAGCAAGGTGAAATTCGTCTTCGCCCACGGCTGCTGGCCCAAGGTACAGGAAGCCGTCGGCGTGGCGCTGCTGTGCAAGAACGTCTATCTTTCGCCCGACGCCTACTTCTATGTGCGCCACATGCCCATGTTCGAAGCCTATGCCCATGCGGCGAACTCCTTCCTGAAGTACCGCTTCCTGTTCGCTTCGAGCTATCCCATCCGCGGTTTTGCGCAGTGCATCGAAAACTGGCATGAACGCGGCCTTGAATATGAAGCCCTCCAGCGCTCTCTGTACGACAACGCAGCCGAGCTGCTCGGCCTCTGATATGCCCGTACGCCGTCTCTGCCGCGGTCCCTTTCCCGGCATGGCGGCGTACATCCGCCCGATGCAAATGGAGAACAGCCATGATCATAGATGCCCGATGCAGGCCCATGTACAACGAATTTCTCAAACAGGTGCAGAATCCCACCGGCGTCACCGCCTGGATGGGAATGAAACCGCCTCAGTCCGTTCTCGAAAAATCCGAAACGCTCATGCTGAAGGAAATGGCCGATTCCGGCATCAGTATGGGAATTGCCCCGGGACGCAACGGCCATTTCCGTTATAACGTCAGCAACGACTGCGTCGTTGACATGGTCAGGCACTTCAAAGGAAAGTTCATCGGACTTGCCGGTATCAATCCTTCCAATCGTGATCAGGCGCTCAAGGACATCGACACCTATGTGGTCAACGGACCTCTCAAAGGCGTGAACATGGAGCCGGGCTCCATGAGTACTCCGTGGTACGCCAACGACCGCCGCATGTACCCCATCTATGAAAAATGCTCGGAACACAAGATTCCCGTCATGCTGATGCTTGGCGGCAGAGCAGGTCCCGACACCTCCTACAGCGACCCGAAAATCATCACCAGCATTGCCCGGGACTTCCCCGACGTGAACTTCTATGTCTCTCACGGCGGCTGGCCATGGGCTCAGGTGCTGCTGGGCTCCTGCTTCTGGCAGCACAACATCTTCCTCGGCCCGGACATGTATCTGCTCACGGGAGTGGGAACGGCCGATTACGTCGCCGCCGCAAAGGGCTTCATGCAGGACCGCTTTCTTTTCGGCTCCGCCTATCCGCTCATGCCGTTCAAGCCCTGTGTGGACAAATTCATGGAGCTGTTCGGCGACTCCGAAGTGCTGGACAAGCTGCTCTACAAAAACGCGGCCAGACTCTTCAATATCGACCTTGCGTCCATACCTGCCTGAGTTCCGACAGACACGTCTGTTCCTCCCCCAAAGCCCCGGCAGACCCCTTTCAAAGTGTCCGCATGGAGAACCGCTCTTCGAATGCCGCCCCTCTCCGCCACGGATATAGACATGACGGATACCGTAAAACAACTCTTCCGTCCATGTCGGGCATGAAAAGAAAGGCGGTTCCTTCGGGGAACCGCCTTCACAACAACGTGTCGGAGAGATATGCTACTTCTTCGAAGAACCGACCGCGGTTCTCGTCTTTGCCGCCGCGCTCTTCGTCGCCGCGGACGTCGTCGTCCCCTTCTTTTTGACGGTCGTCTTCGTCGAGGTCTTCTTTGTTGCAGACGCCTTTTTCGTAGCGCTGCTCTTCTTCTTGGAACTCGTCTTCTTTACCGTCGTCTTTTTTCTGGAAGTCGTCTTCTTCACCGCGGTCTTCTTCTTGGCATGGCCGGACTTGGCCAGCGCCTTTCTGGCAGCGTCCGCGTCCTCGGCCGTGCCCTTGGTCACGACTTCCTTGGGGGTAGGCAGATACACCATGGGGTTCATCTGCCTGTTGTCGCGCAGAAGCTCGAAGTGAAGATGCGGCCCTGTGGAGCGGCCGGTGGAGCCCACACGGCCTATCATGAGACCCTGCTCCACCCTGTCGCCCTTGGCGGCGATGATTTGGCTCATGTGCGCGTAGCGGGCAAGAAGTCCGTCATCCTGCTGGATTTCCACCATATAACCGTAACTTCTGTGGTACTGCGCGCAGACCACCACGCCGCCGCGAAAGGCCATGATGGGAGAACCGAGAGGGGCGCGGATATCAATGCCCTTGTGCGAACGGCGGGAAGAACGCCTGACGCCGTAGGGCGAGGTGATGCATACGGTCTCGCCTGCCGAACAGAGGGAAGCCTTCGTGTTCATTTCGGCAAGACTGCGCGCCTCAGCACTGCCCGGAGCGGGTATGCCCATGTTCCACTGCCCGGCAGAGCCGGACATGGTATCCAGCGGCAGAGAGAGGGAAATGGGCTCGCCCGTCAGTTCCAGAGCGTTGCCGTACGGGGCACGATGCTCCTCAAGCTCCGAGACGCTGAGCGAAGAGCTGGCCACCAGAGCGCTCGGCGTGGTGGCGGCAAGATAAAGTTCCCTGTCGATGACAAAGGAGTCGAGGGAATCGGAAACATCGGCCGTTTCTTCCGGTACTGCCGCGGTAGTCTCGGGCAGGCTGCCGTTTTTCGGCGCACAGGCCGTCTGCGAAAGTCCCGCACCGCACAGAATCGCGCAGCACGAAACCAGGGAAACAAGCTTTCGAGCGGATGACATGCCTTCTCCTTGGAGAGTCCGGAAAAAATATCCCTATCCCGCCATCATACACGGGAAGACGACGGAAGGCAACGCGCCTCAGTCCTCCCGCACGTCGAGGATGACGGCCTCGTTTCTCAGAGGATTCACCTTGCCGAGGCGTACATGAAGTTGCTGTCCGGGGAAGACCTTCTCCCCGAACAGATGCCGCTTGCCGCGCAGTCCGAGCTGCACTTCGGGCAGACTCACGCTGACCCACATGTCGTTCTCCTCGGCCACCTCGGCCTTCCAGCAGCACTCGTCGCCGTGCGCTCTGGCCTGCTGCTGGATGTACAGATACTTCCAGTAGCGGGGACGGAAACGCTGCACCTGTCCCGCGGCCTCAAGGCGTATGGAAAGATGCATGAGCGTGTCGGAAAGCTCCTCGCGCGACCAGCGGGGCGTGCCGTGGGCGAGCATGTGCAGAAGCTGCGCTTCGTTCATGAGGTCGGTCAGGCGGCGCAGAGGCGACGTGACAGGGCTGTAGGCCGAAAGTCCCATGCCCGCGTGGGGACGGGGAACAATGTCCAGCGAGGCCGCCACAAGAATACGCACCACCCTTGCGATGTCGGGCGCGCTCTTCCACACTCCGGCGTATTCCTTCGGTACGGCCACGTCCTGCGTGCGGAAAAGAAGGGGCACGTCGTTCTTCACGGCCCAGTCCGCCAGCGCGGCGTTGGCCACCACCATGAGTTCCGCCACCATGAGCTGCGCCCGCGGCGCGGAAGGCACGTCCTTGAGCTTAACCGTGACGTTCGCCCCCTCGCCTTCCAGCTCGAAGTCCAGCTCCGGCCGCTCGATGATGACGGCGCCGCGCTCCACGCGCCAGGCAAGACGCCTCTCGCCCATGTCGGCGGCAAGACGCAGCATTTCCACAAAGGGAGAGGCGGCGTTGTCCGCGCCGTCCAGCGCGGCCTCGCAGTCGGGATAACTGAGGTTCTTCGCCACCCGGATGGCGGCTGTGCGGAACGCGCCCTCCCCGGGCGCGCCGTCCGGCCCTATGTGGCAGCTCACCACCAGCGCGGGACGCGCCAAACCTTCAAACAGGCTGAACGCCCCTTCGCCGAGTTCTTCGGGCATCATGTGGCCGTTGCCTTCCGGCAGATAAATGCTGGTGGCGCGGTGGAACACGGCCCGGCCCAGAGGGCTTTCGAAGTCCCAGAACCAGGCGGGACAGGCAAGGGCCACCTCCACATCCCAGCCGCCGTCGGAGGCGGCGGCAATGCGGAAGGCGTCGTCGATGTCGCGGGTGGTGGCGCTGTCGATGCTGATGAAGACGGACTCTTCCGCAGGAGGCATGTTTTCCTCATGGGACACGGCCTCCACAAGGGCGCGCGTTTCCTCTGCAAAGGGCTTTTCCCAGTCGGTGCCCGCCTCGTAGTCCGCGCGGTCCAGCCAGAAATTGTAATGCTCGGGCACAAGACCCCACGTCATGGCCAGAAGCAGGGCAAGGTACGGGTCGTCGGGCAGGCCCTTGGTCACCTGCTTCCAGAGCGCTTCGTCCTCCACGGTTTCCGGATCCGCCATGCGGGCGCGGAGCATGTGCTCGAGGCGCTGGCGCACCGCTTCCTCCGGCGCGGTGGACATATCCGGCACGGGAGCGCGGCCGGTTCTGGCCTCCCACAGACGACGGAACCAGTCCGCCCCGCCGCAGACCATGGCCTCGCGTACGCGCGCGGCCTCTTCGGCCTGACGGCGCGATTCCACGGTGGCGGCGTCGTAAATCTCGAACTCCGGCGGCTGGAAGCGAAAATGCGTCTTGCACTGCAGAAGCGCCCTGCCGCAGGCCGCCACGGTATCGGCGTCGGGAGAGGTGTAGCCGAGTTCGGCAAACCATTCGGCCGGAGCATGGGCCACTTCGCCCTGCGCCATCTCCCACAGTTCCACGGGCGCGACTTCGGCGGAAAGGCGTTCACGACGCTCGCGGTGTCTGTTCAGAATATCCACCACGGCGTCCTTGCTCTGCGCCGCGCTGTACGCAGGGCCTGCCCAGGGAAGAATACGCGCCGAAGACAGCGTGGTTTCGCGGCGGTTGGACAGAAAGAGGCGAAGCTTGCCCTTCTGCTCCTCCATCACCCACGCAATCTGGGGTTCATTGCCCTGCATGAATTCCACGATACAGCCCGCGCCGGGATACTGCACAATATGTGATGCCATGGTGTTTTCCTGAAAAACGAC
>CASFUJ010000063.1 GCA_949297645.1 uncultured Desulfovibrionaceae bacterium | reverse complement strand
GCTGGAGCAGCTTTTTCTGGCTTCGTCGGACGGGACTGTGGACGTGTCGCTCGTCAGACAGATGACGGAGTTCACCCCCGAAGCCGTTATTTTCGACATCATTCGCCAGCTTGAGAGCGGCCGTGCGCGCGAGGTGTGGAAAACGCTTCTGCGCGAGGGCGACGGCGGGGAGTCGCTGCTTTTTCCGCTGCTGACCTTGATGGCCCGTGAAGTGCGCATACTCTGGCAGATGCAGGCCGGAGAAAAGGTGTTTGTCCCCCAGTTTGTGGAAAACGAGAAGCGACGTCTTGCGGCCGGACTCGGCTTTGAAGGTCTTTCCGGAATCCTCGTCGCCCTGCAGAAGGCGGAACGTTCCGTAAAAAGCGGGGAAAGGCAGCCGTTGCAGGCCATGGAAGAGCTGGTGGCCGCGCTTTCTCTGGCCTTCAGTGACACCGGTAAAGCTTCGTCGCCGACGTATTGATATCCAGTCATGAAGAAAAATGTTCCTTCCTCCGAAGCGGATCTGCGTGCCGGGCATCGAAAGCGGCTGCGTGAGCGCTTTCTTGCCGACCCTCAGGCGCTGCCTGATTATGAACTTCTGGAACTTGCCCTCGGCTGTGTCTATCTGCGCAGGGACAACAAGATACTGGCCAAACGTCTGCTGGAACATTTCGGAAGTCTGGGCGCGGTCATTGCCGCTTCTTCGGAGGAATTGTCCGCCGTGGAAGACTGCGGTCCGGCCGTTGATAGTTTTCTTTGCCTTCTCAGGGAAATCATTGCCCGCAGCCTGCAAAGCAACGTACAAAGGAAGCGTTCCGTCCGCCTGACCGATCTTGTCGAGATGGGAAGGCAGCGCCTGAGCAACTGCCTTGACGAAGAAGTATGGGCCGCTCTTCTGGACAATCAGAACAGGCTGCTTATATTTAAGAAAATACGCCGCGGCTCGCCGAACCATGTCGCGCTGGAACCTCGGGATGTGGTGGAGCTCATGGTGAAGTACCATGCAACCGGCGTCGTTCTTATGCATAATCATCCCGGCGGGACGTACACGCCTTCGCTGGAAGATAAGACGCTTACGGAAAAGCTGGCTCAGATACTCCAGCCTCTGGGACTTTCCCTGTACGATCATGTGATTTTTACTTCCGAAGCATCTTACAGCATGAGACATGGTTACTGTATCGATGTATCGAAAAGGGACATATGGAATATGCCCGAACGAGGATAGCATGAGCGATACGCAAAAAACGTTTTCCGCACTGTCGGAAGAAGACAGGAAAAAACTGCTGGAACAGCACATGGAAGACGCTCCAGATATGGAAGCCCGTGACAACGGGCCGGACGGGTCTGGAAGCGGACAGGGAGAAAACGGGGACGGTTCTTCCGGCGAAGGCTCTGCCGACGAAGCCGACGAGCTGGCGCCGGCCATTCCTTCCGTGCTGCCGGTGCTGCCCCTGCGCGACAGTGTGGTGTTCAATTCCATGATAGTGCCTATTTTCGAGGGGCGCGAAAAAGCCATGGAGACCGTGGAGTTTGCGCTGAACGGCAACCGGTATCTGCTGCTTTGCGCCCAACGTGAGGCCTCTTCCGACGACCCTGCGCCGGAAGAGTTGTATTCCGTAGGCTCCGTCGTCATGATTCTTCGCATGATCAAGATGAGTGACGGGCAGGTGAAACTTCTGGTGCAGGGCCTGACGCGCGCCCGTGTGGAGGAGTTCGACAACGAGGGCTCCATTCTGCTGGCCCGTGTCCAACTTCTGGAGGAACACTCCGGCGAGGTTTCCGATGTGGAACTCGAGGCCATGACGCGCGCCGCACGGGAGCAGAGCGACAAGATTCTGCACCTGCGCGGTCTGCCTGCCGGCGAGATCATGAACGTGCTCAACTCCGTACACGAGCCCGGCAGACTGGCCGACATCATTGCGGCCAACATGCGTCTGAGAGTCGAGGAAGCCCAGGCTCTTCTGGAATGTCTCGACCCCGTGGAGCGGCTGCGCCGCGTCAACGACCATCTGCTCCGCGAGGTGGAGGTGGCCACCATGCAGGCGCGTATTCAGAGCATGGCGCGCGAGGGTATGGACAAGGCCCAGCGGGACTATTTCCTGCGCGAACAGATAAAGGCCATCCATAAGGAACTCGGAGACAGCACCGACAGCGAGGATGAAAACGAGAACCTCAGAAAGGCGCTGGACAAGGCCGGTCTCCCTCCCGAGGCCAGGCGCGAGGCGGACAAGCAGCTGCGCCGTCTTTCTTCCATGCACAGCGATTCCGCCGAAGCCACCGTGGTGCGCACCTATCTCGACCTTCTGGCCGAGCTGCCGTGGAAGAAGCTCTCCCGCGACAGACTGGATATCGTGAAGGCGGCGGCCATCCTCGATGAGGACCATTTCGGTCTGGAAAAGGTGAAGGACCGCATCCTCGAGTTTTTGAGCGTACGGAAACTGAATCCCGATTCCAAGGGGCCGGTGCTGTGCTTTGTGGGGCCTCCCGGCGTGGGCAAGACCTCCCTCGGCCGCTCCATAGCCCGTGCTCTCGGTCGCAAATTCCAGCGTATCTCTCTCGGCGGTATGCGGGATGAAGCGGAAATCCGCGGCCATCGCCGCACCTACATCGGCGCCATGCCCGGCCGCATCATTCAGGCCATACGGCAGGCGGGCACGCGTAATCCGGTGATTGTGCTTGATGAAATAGACAAGCTCGGCAACGATTTCCGCGGCGACCCTTCCTCGGCTCTTCTGGAGACGCTGGACCCGGAACAGAATTCCCATTTCAGCGACCACTACCTGAATCTGGAGTTCGACCTTTCCAAGGTGCTGTTCCTCTGCACGGCCAACCAGCTTGATACCATTCCTCCCGCGCTGCTGGACAGACTGGAGATTATCCATCTTTCCGGCTACACCGAGCAGGAAAAGCTTTCCATTGCCCGCAAATATCTGCTGAAGCGGCAGATAGCGGAAAACGGTCTGAAAGAGGGCGACATCGTGTTCCGCGACAACGCCGTCGCCCGGGTCATCCGCGGCTATACGCGGGAAGCTGGACTGCGCGGACTGGAGCGTCAGCTCGGCGCCATCTGCCGCAAGATTGCAAGACGCAAGGCGGAAGGGGAGAAGCCTCCGTTTACGGTGACTCCTGCGCTGGTGCTCAAGCTTCTCGGCGCTCCGCGTTACCTTGATGAGGAAAAGGAGACGGAACTTCTGCCCGGTGTGGCGCTGGGTCTTGCCTGGACGCAGGCGGGCGGGGAAGTGCTGCATGTGGAAGTAAGCACCATGCAGGGCAAGGGCGGTCTGCTTCTGACCGGACAGCTCGGCGACGTGATGAAGGAAAGCGCGCAGGCCGCGGTGACGTATGCGCGCTCCCATGCGGAAGAGCTGGGCATTGACCCGGAGTTCTCCCAGAAGCTGGATATCCATATCCATGTACCTGCCGGAGCGACGCCGAAGGACGGGCCTTCCGCCGGTGTGACGTTAGTGTCGGCGCTGGTATCGGCTCTTACCGGGCGCTCCGTGCGCGGCGATACCTGCATGACGGGAGAAATCACGCTTCGCGGCAGGGTGCTGCCCGTAGGCGGCATTAAGGAAAAAATCCTCGGAGCCGTCGCCAGAGGTCTGAAGAGAGCCGTCATCCCCACGCAAAATGCCAAGGACCTGGAAGATATTCCGGCGGAGTTGCGGCGTCGTATCGACATAAGCACGGTGGACACCATAGACGAGCTGCTCCGACTGGTTCTGGAAGAGAAAAAGTCCGCGGCATGATGGAAGCCATCTGAAAAAAGAAAGGGAGAAGGACAGACATCCTTCTCCCTTTTGTGTTAAATATTAAGGCCTTCAGGCAGTTGCGGGAGCGGAAGCAACCGAAACAGGAAATCACCTGCTCAGCCGTTGGCGCCCAAAACGTTTATACCTAAAAAATACCTTTTCGATAAGGCGGGCTTGTTAAGGCTCCAGTCCATAGAGAAAAGGTTTTTTTATGGTGAAGGAACAACATCCAGCCCATACAAAATGGATGTATAAATGCTCTGTTATGTTTTTTCGAATCTTAGGAAAATTTTATGTAATTGAAAAATGACTAAAATTATGGAAAATTATATGGTTAATATTTGTGATATAAAATTAATATAATAGTCTTTAAAAGTGTCTTATATATTTTTGTATTGTTAATAATAATGTTAATGTTTATTTATATTTTGCTAATATATATAAACTTGTATAAGTATATGATATAAAATATTTTATATTATGTATGTATTATATATGCATAAACGAAAATAAAAATATGGTTTATAAAATATAATGGATAGAATGTATGCAAAATTAATTTATATGTAATGATATACGGGTGTACCATCATGAAAAAAGAGACGCTTTTTCAAAAGTATAATAAGATAATCCTATATGATGACTGAATTTTTCAATGATCCAGAGATGGCTGAAACACTCAAGAAGTTTTTCTTGTCAAAAAACGTAAAGTCGTCTGGGGGTGCGGACATGCCGCTTGGCATGGTGGAGTCTGTGGGCTCGACTTGTCTTCCGTACGGCTGCATGCGTCCGGTCTTACCGTAAAAGGCGTCAACGACGCCATGACTCTTTGGAGATACCTGCTGTTTGATAGACCGTTTTGGGGGCTGAAAATGACTCAACGGCTCTTATAAAACGACAGAAAAAGATTTCGGGATGCATGAGAAAAGTGATTGTCCACTGCGTCGTGTGAAGCGTTTGCAGGAGCAGCCTCGGCAGAGAAAAAATCTCGTTCATTATGTATGCTAGGTCGGCATCTGGCTGAAAGAAGGTCGCCCCGGAAGCCTTCGTTTTTTTGTGTGCGGCGAAGGGGAACGCTGTGACATTCCGGGCGGATATGCCTGACTCGGAAAGAACAGAAAGCTACGTTTCGTGCAGCATGTTGACGATATGTGTCATAATTGCAAGAAGCTTTTCCTGCTGCTGAGGAGAAAGCTGTCGTAGAAGTTCTTCCAAATAGACGGTGTTGCTTCTCACTCCTGAGAACGGTTCTCTGAACAGTTCTGCCGGGGAACATTCCAGAATGGAGGCAATTTGTTCGATACGGTTGAATCGGGGAGCCGTATAGCCGTTTTCTATTCTGGAGAGTGCATCCGGCGCGATATCCAGACGGGCCGCCAGCTCCGCCTGATTCATTCCCATGAGCTGGCGACGTCCGACAATGTTCGCCCCCAGTATGGCTGCAAGAGGCTGAGAGTATTTTTCCGGCATTTCCTGTCCTTCGTTTTTTCAGAAAGTGAAGGAATTTCTGAAAAGTGGAAATGTATTTTAAATACATCTTGATTTAAATTAAATTTAATTAGATGTTTTTGTCGGTACACTTTTCGGATTCCTTTTTCAGTATGGCCTGCATCAGAAGAACAGGTGTTTTCCGGGTAAGAGGTTGCGGACAGGATAGTATTGAAAGGTGGAAAAAAGAATCTCTACACGGGGAACGGGCTGTCCGATAAGCGCGTCCAACGCTGTGAGGCTGCGCGTGCAGAACTTTCGGATGCCGATGGAGTTTTCAGAATATAGGGAACTGGCACTGTTTCAATGATTATGGAGAAGCAGCCGGATATCAATCGGTTGATGAGTCTGAATAACTTTCTCGGAAAATACCTTTGTGACGGGGAGTGACGGCCCTGGGAGCCGTCATGTTTTTTTTGAGACAAGACGACGTTGGTGACGTACGTTTTTTGAATTATCGATGCCTGTTCGGACAGTTGCGGAGGACAGCAGATTCAGCATGTCTGCTTGCATGCGGCGTTGGAAACTCTCGTCCTGAGGAGGAAAATGGGATGTGAGGGGGCATGAGGGGCAGTCACCCCTGAGTATGCTTGAGTACCGTTTTGGCAGGGCTATCCGAAATCTGAATGTCAGGGAAACAGCGGCATCCTGAGAATAATGACGCGGAGTCCGGCAGAAGGGCGGAGGGTACGCTGTTTCCGAAAAATACATAAGGTCTTCCGCCATGACAAGGAGAGTTTTTCTTGCTGTCATTTCTGACGATGAAAATTGCACGTACTTTCCTATTTTTTCTATTTGTTTTTTGGGGATGGGGGCGGTTTTCCGTTGCTTCGGCCGTTTTGTTTACAGAGTCCTTTCCGGCATGGGGAACTTCCCGTGCGGAGGTGCTTTGCCGCCGGGCGCCTGCTTTTGCGGTCGGTGAAGAGAGCGTCAGTCTTCTTTTTGACATGCCGGTCTATGCGCTTCTTACGGAAGAAACCGTGAGCGGGCTGTCTGTCTCCGTACTGTATTCCTTTCTCAACGACAGGCTTGTAGAGTACGCAGTATCTTTCCGGGACGGAGAAGATACGGAAGCACTGTACCGCCGCCTTCGGGATGAGCTGCTTCAAACCTGCCGAGAATATGACGGGCCGTATTTCTCCGGATTGGAGGACGTTTTCATCAACAGGGAAGATACAACGCTGTATCTTCTAGTTGTAGGCCGCCGCCTTTTCCTTTTCGTTCTGGATGCGGCTGCCTATGCCGCCAGCCGGAACGCAGATTCCCTACCCTGACTTCTGTCTGGAAAGGGTTGAGAGTGCAACTGCCTTGCCGAAGGTGCGGGCAGAGGCACGAAGCCTGCTGTTTTGTGAGAATGGCCGGAGGATAACATTCATTGGGATGATTTTCACGAAATAAGAGCATCTTCCCACATGATTCCGTTTGGCATAGGGTAAGGGAAGGAGGCCGCCTATGTCCGAAATACAACCCTCATCGTTGCATCTGAAAAGTGTCATCGCCGCCCTTTGGACCGGCAATCTGTTCGCCCCGTTTCTCATGAGCGGCGTGGCCGCCATACTTCCGTCCATCGGAAATTCTCTGGGCGCTTCTGCCGTGGCTCTTTCGTTGGTAATGGTCTGTTATAATCTCGGCCAGTCTGTATCCCATATGCTGAGCGGACGCATTGCCGATATTTTCGGCGTGAAGCGCATACTGCTTATCGGCGTGGGCTGTTTCTGCATATTCTGCGCCTTGATGGGCCTTGCTCCGGCCATGGCGTTCGTCATTCCTCTGCGTTTCGCTCAGGGGCTTGCGGCGGCCGCCATATCCTGTACCGTGACCACGCTGAGCGTTACGCTGGCGCCTCCGAACATCCGCGGACAGGTGATAAGCATTGTTGTTTCGGCCGTCTATCTTGGTCTTGCCGTAGGCCCGATGGTCTGCGGCGGCCTGACCGAACTGACCGGCTGGCGTACGGTATTCTTCATTATCACTTCTCTTAGTCTGGTGGAGTTTCTGCTTCTTCGTCGTGTCATTCCCGACCTGCCGAGGGAAGGTGCGAAGCGCTCCTTCGATGTCTTGGGCGCGCTGTTCGGGGCCGGCGGACTGTTCTGCATCACCATGGGAGCCACCTGTACCTTTCTTCATCCGGCCGTTGTGGGACTGCTGCCTGCAGGTTTTGGTCTTCTGGTTGCTTTCGTACGACGGGAATGGACGTCCGCCGATCCCACGCTTGACCTGAAAATACTGGTGAAGGTTCCCGGACTGCCCGACGGCATGGCGGCGACGTTCATCAACTACGGTTCCTTCATGGGGCTGTCCCTGTTTTTCTCCCTGTACCTGCAGCAGATTCTGGGACTGAACGCCTTCCATGCCGGTATGGTGCTCATGATACAGAGTCTGTTCCAGACGGTTGTTTCTCCGCTGGCCGGAAAGCTGGCCGACAGGTATCGTCCCGGTATCATTTCCACCTCCGGCATGACGCTCTGCGGTATCAGCATACTCAGCCTTCTGCTGCTCGGACAGGACAGTCCCGTGTGGCAGGTGGCGCTCAGTCAGGCGGCGCTTGGAACGGGTGCTGCCTTCTTCGTCGCGCCGAATATGGCAGCCACGCTGGGCAACGTTCCCCGGAATGAGATGACCGTAGCTTCGGGGATGCTCGGCTGTCTTCGTACCATGGGCGGGCTCATGAGCCACATCATCATGTCCTTTATGATAGGCTTTTTCATGGGCGATACTGCGGTAGGTCCGGAAAGCGCCGGCACATTCCTTCATGCCATGCGCTATACGCTGCTGATTTTCGGTCTGCTCAATTTTTTAGGGGTGGCGCTCAGTCTGCGCGCTTTGCGCCATCATCGATAGGGTCTTGCCCGTTGTCGGACGGCAGTGTAGCATGAAGAGCCGTTTCTGATACGGCGGCTGATTTCCGAGGAGAAGAGAGGACACTATATGGGAATTTCAGACAGGCTTTTCGGTGGCCGAGGCAGGCACAGCAGCACGGCGGCGAAACAGCCTCCTCTGAGAAACAATACGTCCAGCGATTCCGCTCCCGATAACGAGGGTCCTGCCTCGGCTTTCATGGGAAGGCATTTCGAGGGACTCGGCGACGTATGGTCGGCCTTTTTTCCCGGCGGCAGCAGGGAATATGTGGAGATGCTTCAGGCCCTTTTCGAAAAAAGCGTGGCCCGGGGGCCTGTCATGCACAGGAAGGACGGTTCAAGCGTTCTTCTTCTTGAGTCCCCGTCCGCCGGGGGCATCAGCATACATTCCCACATCATTATGGAACAGGGAAAGGCGGACTTCGTGGGCGGCTATCCCGCTTTCGAGGGGCTGCCCGTGGAGGCTCTCATAGAGCAGGCGCATATCTGGTCCAACGGCATTTCCGGCGTTGTGGCCGTGCGCGACATCCGCATGCAGACGCCCCTGACATTTTTCCTGTCCGGCTTTTTTCAGCATGTCCCGCAGCTTCAGTTCGGTACACGGGCGACTTTTCAGACGGCGGCCATGGCGTTTTCCCTGCGGAAGGCGGAGCGCGCCGAAGTGGAAGTGGAAAAGGGGACGGCGGCCTATGATGCCGCGCTGAAGGCTTTTCTGCGTGCGTACCCCCATAAGAAGGCGGGTGACTTTCATCCGGAGGAGCTGTCCTTTCACGGTAAGGGGGCGATGCTGCCTACGGAAGTTGTGGGCGTCTGGTTCTTTCAGGGACCGGTGCTCGCTGTGGAGCAGGTGGAATTCATGGAAAGACGCTTCTTTCGTCTGCTGACGTTTTTTTCCGGTTCCGGCGAACGCTCCATACGCGGCTTTCTGTACGCTGCCGAACATGTGCTGAAAGGCTATGTGCCGCAGGTGGGGGATGACATGTGCGGTACGGTATGGCTTCAGGGCAGCATGGATACTTATCCCGGGGAAGGGCGTGAGCTGGTCTGACACCGTATCGTGTGGTCGTTTGTGAACGGCAGGTCTGTTTTTATCAGCAGTTTTCCGTTATATGACGTGCCGGAAGGAAAGGCAGAGGTCGGGAAAGACTTTGCAAGGCATTGTTACAAGGCTTTTTTTATGTGATAAGTGCGTTAACTCTGCAAATTTGCAGATGATAATATATCATATACAGATTTTTTGACAATGTTGACAGGCTTGCTTAACCGGTTCCGGTGCGTTATTAACATACCATCCTGCCTGCCTTTATAAGAGAGGTCAAAGAGTATGGATAGACGTACATTTCTCTGTTCCCTGGCAAGTCTGATTGTCGCCGGTTCTGCGATACCGTTACTGCCTCGCAGTGCGGAAGCGGCGCCTCCTCCGCCTCCTCCCGGTCGCCGTCCCGGTGGTCCGGCTCCCCGCCGGCCTGCGCCTCGTCCGGGAGCTCCGCGCCCCGCGCCTCGTCC
>CASFUJ010000062.1 GCA_949297645.1 uncultured Desulfovibrionaceae bacterium | reverse complement strand
CTCCATGGCTTCACATGCCTGCGAGGGGCGGCCTATGCCTGCATCCACCACGATGGGCAGCTCTATTTCCTCGATGAGGATACCTATCATCTCCTTCGTGCGAAGGCCGCGGTTGGTGCCGATGGGCGAACCTAGCGGCATGACCGCGGCGGCTCCGGCACTGACGCAGGCGCGGGCCACATAGAGGTCCGGGTTGATGTAGGGCAGAACGGTGAATCCTTCGTTCGCCAGAATTTCCGTAGCCTTCGCGGTTTCGTAGCCGTCGGGCAGAAGGTGGCGCGTGTCGGATATGACTTCTATCTTTATCCAGTTGCCGCAGCCCGCGGCTCGCGCCAGACGGGCAAGGCGCACGGCCTCCTCGGCGTTGCGCGCGCCGGAGGTATTGGGCAGAAGACGCATGGAAGAGGGAATGTGTCCCATGACGCCCGCGCCGCTTCTGTCCACGCGGCGCATGGCCACGGTGATGACCTGCGAGGCGCTGGCCTCGCAGACTGCCGGAATGAGCGAGTCGTCGCTGTATTTGCCGGTGCCTATGAACAGGCGGCTGTCGAGTTTCACGCCGCCGATGACGAGTTCGTCGGACTGCTGCATGTTAACCTCCTCCCACGAAGTGCAGGAGCTCCAGGCTGTCGCCCGGGTTGAGACGTACGGCAGCGAAGTTGTCTCTGGCAATGATGTCGAGATTGAGCTCGGCGACGACCACGGCAGGGTCGAGCCCGCGTCCGATAATGAAGTCGAGCAGGGTAAGGCCTTCGGTGATGTCTTCAGGTTCGCCGTTGACGGTGATGCGCATGGAAACCTCGCTGGGATGAAAAAAAACGTCCACCAAAGGGGTGGACGTGAGGTTTCTGCAAGGAAACCAGGCTTCCCTTCGGCAGTATTGGCTGCATCAGGTTCCAAGGGTCAGAGGCATTATCCTCTTTCTCAGCCCGAAGGCTCCCCCAGCTGGTGAACGGTTTATTTTTTAATCCCGGCGGTGTTTTTTGGCAAGAAAAAACTGAAAGAGCGGTCTGGGGCAGGATTGCAGTACGGTGCGGGAACGCAGACACCAGTACACGGGCACCATCCATAGATACAGGGCGAAGGGGATGATGGCCGGCCCCTGCTGCAACGTGAGGCCGCACATGGAGAAGGCGATGCTCCACGGCAGCACGGCGGAAAGCAGCACTACGCTGTTTTCCAGATACATGGCCATTTCCCGGCGGTTGTGCTGAGCATGGGCGCAGAGCTGGCGGGTGAGAATGATGGACAGCGTCTGATTGCAGGAAAGGGCCGTGGAGAGAAGCCCCACCAGCGCTGTGGCGCGGAAGGCCCCGATGCGCCGGGCAAGGTTTTCTATCATGTGCTCGAAGCTGTCCAGAAGACCGGACTTTTCGAAGAGCGCGGAGTAAGAGGAGGAAATGGCCACGATGGCGGCGACCTTCATCATGGACAGAATGCCGCCTCCGGAAAGCATGGCGAGTTCTTCCATCGGGGCATGATAGCCGAGCAGCATGGCGCGAAGCAGCGGGGAGAGCGGGCAGTCCTGAACAAAAAGCGCTGCGCCGCAGGAGAGCACGATGCTGGTGGCCATGGCCTTTTTCACGTCGATGCGCAGGACGCCGAACACCAGAATGACGAGTGCGGGCAGCAGTACCCAGATATTAAAATGGAAGTTTGCGCGCAGGGGGTCGGTCGCGCCTTCCGGCATGACGTGCTCCGGACCGATGAGGGAGAGCATGGCGTAGCCTGCGCAGGCGAGCAGGAAGGGAGCCGCGCCGTTTCGCAGCATTCTTTTGAAGTTGCCGTAGATGTCCGTATGCGTGAGGGCGCAGATGAGCGCTGCGCTGGAGGACATGGGAGAGCACCGATCGCCCACATAGACGCCGCTCAGGATGGCTCCGCCCACGAGGACCTCGTTGAAGCCCGCCGTATGCGCCATGAGCATGCACACCACGCCGAGCGTGCTCACGGAGCCGAAGGCCGTACCGATGAGCGAGCTCAGGGCCGCGCAGAGCAGAAAGCTCCAGAGAACGAAGAAGGTGGGATTGATGAGAGACAGCGCCCAGTCGATGAGCATGGGAATGGTGCCGCTTATGCGCCACACGCCCGTGAGCATGCCGATGAGCGTGAAGATGGTGAGGATGTTGGCGATGCGTCCGATGCCTTTGGCGAGAAGTCGAATCACTTCCGGAAAGGGAATACCCACGCTGCGGGCATGGGCGCTGAAGACGACGGCGCCGAAGCAAAGGGCCCAGAGCAGGGAAAGGGAGGCCAGAATGCAGACGATGAGACCTGCGACAAAGAGGCCGAGCGTAAGGATTTGACCGCGACTGACGCGGTCGGGGGATGAGGAGGACATGAGGATATTCCGGGAAAGAGGAGCGGGGGAACTCAGGCGAAATCGTCGGGCAGGGCCACTACACTGAGACCGTTCTCATCGGCCAGCCGTAGCGAAGCCTCCCTGTCGAAGAACAGGGTTTTTTCCGCCTGAATGGCCAGCACGGCGTAGCGGTGCTCCACCAGATTGCGTATGGTGGCAAGTCCTACGGAAGGCAGATCCACCCGTTCGTCCTGTCCGGGCTTCACCATCTTGATGGCGATGCAGCCCTCTCCTCCCAGCTCGGCCCCGCGCCGGATGGCGGCGTCCGTGCCTTCCAGACACTCCACGGCCATGACCATGCCTTCGCGCACGATGAGGCACTGACCGATGTCGAACGCGCCCATGGCCCGGGCGATGGGCCAGCCGTAGCGGATGTCCTTCCACTCTTCTTCGGTGGGGGCGCGGCGGGTGAGCGTTCCGTCCGGAGCACGCAGGCCGGGGGCAAGGTCGGCGGAGGCCACGATATGGATGCCGTCCTTCTCGACGTCGGCGATGATGGCGCGCAGGAGCGAGTCGTCGCCTTTTTTCTTCAGGGAGAAAAGGAGCTTTGCGGCGCGCCAGTCGGGCCGGAAGTCCAGCGCTCTGGGCTTGCTTATGGAGCCGGCCATGCATGCGCGGGAGACATTGTGCTCCTTGAAGAAGCTGACCATGCGGCCGAGCTGTCCCAGATGGAGCAGTTCGAACACGTCGGCGCATTCGGCCGTGGCAGGGTCGGTATGGCCCTGAAAGCCGCAGATGATGACGCCGAGTCCGGCCGCACGGGCCTGCTCCGCCACAAGGCGGGGGAACTGGCCTCCGCCGGCGATGATGCCGATATTCTCTGCCATGGGAACTCCGAAAGAAAAAATCGGAAGCAGTATAAGCCTATCTTGACCGCTCTGCAACCGCGCTTTTTCCTCCAATCTTCGCGAAAGCCCTGCCGTGAGGGGACATAAAGGCCATATCGGCGCTTGCCCTCCGGACGTTATGTTTGTATAAATAGTGCTTTCCAAGCGAGTCCGGAGCTCCCCGCCGCCTTCCCGGGCAGGGAGGAGCATCGGGCCTGTTGCGGCCTTTCCTGGGAGGGGTCGTGCATGACGGGCCGCAGCGCGGCCATAAAGGTTTTGCCATGAATATCGCGCACAAGATCATCAGCGCCCACCTTATGGAAGGGGAAATGACCCCGGGTAAGGAAATCGGGCTTCGTGTGGACCAGACGCTCACGCAGGACGCCACCGGCACCATGGCCTGGCTTCAGTTTGAAGCCCTCGGCCTGCCGTCCGTCCGTACCGAGCTTTCGGTGAGCTATGTGGACCACAATACTCTGCAGATGGGGTTCCGCAACCCCGACGACCATCGTTTCCTGCGCACTTCGGCGCAGCGTTTCGGCGCGGTGTATTCCGCTCCCGGCACGGGGATCTGCCACCAGCTCCATCTGGAGAATTTCGCCCGTCCCGGGCGTATTCTTCTGGGCTCCGACAGCCATACGCCCAACGCCGGCGGCATGGGCTGTCTTGCCATGGGCGCCGGCGGTCTTTCCGTGGCGCTTGCCATGGCCGGAGAACCGTACAGCATTCCCATGCCGAAGGTGGTGAAGGTATATCTTACCGGCCGTCTTACCGGTTGGGCGCAGGCCAAGGACGTGATTCTGCACATGCTTTCCCGTCTGAGCGTGAAGGGCGGCGTGGGACGCATCTTCGAATACTGCGGTCCCGGCGTGGCCACGCTCTCCGTGCCCGAACGCGCCACCATCACCAACATGGGCGCGGAACTCGGCGCTACCGGTTCTCTCTTTCCCTCCGACGAGCGCACCCGCGAGTTCCTCCGCCAGATGGGCCGCGAAGAGGACTGGGAACCGCTGTATGCCGACGAGGGAGCGCAGTACGACGAGGAAATGGAAGTGGACCTCTCCTCCATCGTACCGCTTGCTGCCCGTCCCCACATGCCCGACAAGGTCGTGCCCGTGGCGGAGCTTGACGGTCTGCGCGTGGATCAGGTGGCCATGGGTTCCTGCACCAACTCCTCCTATGCCGATCTGCACCTGGTGGCGGAAACTCTGCGCGGCCGCAGGGTCTGCCCGGAAACGGATACCTGCATGGCTCCCGGTTCCCGTCAGGTGCTCTCCATGTTGACGGAGGAAGGTTCGCTTACGTCTCTTCTGGAAAGCGGGGTGCGCCTGCTGGAATGCGCCTGCGGGCCGTGCATCGGCATGGGCAGCTCGCCCGTGTCCGGCGGCGTGTCCGTGCGCACTTTCAACCGCAACTTCGAAGGCCGCAGCGGCACGCGTGATGCGCAGGTCTATCTGGTCAGCCCCGTCACTGCAGCCCAGTGCGCCCTGAACGGCCGCTTCACCGACCCTGCGACCTGGGGCGACGCTCCGCAGCATCCCGATTTTCCGGCCCACATTCCGAGCGGGCGTCATCACTTCCTGTTCCCTGCCGGGACGGAAGAGGAGCGCGTGAACGTGGAAATTCTGCGCGGCCCCAACATCGTGGCGCTGGAAACGTTTGATGCTCTGCCCGGGCAGCTTTCCGGCGAAGTGACTCTCAAGGTGGGCGACGGCATCACCACCGACCACATCATGCCTGCGGGTGCGGAAATCACCGCACTGCGCTCCAATGTTCCCGCCATTGCCCGGTATGTGTTCAGCCGTACCGACGAGGGATTTGTGGATCGTCAGGACAGAGTGAAGGCGGCGGGAGCTGCGGGCATCATCGTGGCCGGGGAGAACTACGGGCAGGGGTCCAGCCGCGAGCATGCGGCGCTTGCCCCGCGTCATCTGGGCGTGCGCGCCGTGACGGCCAAATCCTTTGCCCGCATACACAGGGCCAATCTCATCAACTTCGGTATTCTTCCGCTGATCTTTGTGGATGGAGCCGACTATGACCGTATTCCCCTCGGCGCATCTGTAAGTCTTGACAGCACCGCCATGACGGCGGGCGGAGAGGCCGTGCTGAAGGTGGAGGGCGTCGGCGACGTTCGAGTGCGCAACGACCTTTCCGACAAGGAATGGTCCGTGCTCAGAGCGGGCGGTCTGCTCAATGCCGTGCGTGCCCGTCGCGCCTGAGAATAAGGAATATCCGGGCCCTTCGCGGCTCTGTGAACACCATAAAACAGCAAGCAAGGAGTCGTCATGCTGGACGGCATCAGAGCCAATGCCCAGTCTTTGGGCGTGAAACTGGCTTTCGGCATCATTATCGTGGTCTTTGTCTTCTGGGGCATCGGTTCCTACACCGGCCCCAAGGGGCTTGTGGCCTCCGTCAACGGCAAGAACATCACCGAAGTGGAATTTCAACGCGCCTATGCCATGATGGAAGACAATGTGCGCCGCTCCGTTCCCAACATCACGCCTGAAATGATGGAGGGCTTCCAGCTGGAGCAGCGCGTGCTGCAGTCCCTCATGCAGGAAAAACTCATCGAGGATGAGGCGGAACGCGCCGGACTGACCATCAGCCCCTACGAGCTTCGCGCCGTGCTTGAGCATCTGCCGTATTTTCAGAAGGACGGCAAGTTCGATGCGGAAGTCTATAAGGAAATGCTGAGCAGGAATCACATCACACCCCGTCAGTTCGAAACCGACCAGGCGAAGTCCATGCTTCCCGCCAAGCTTCAGCGTCTGGTGACGGCCGGGGCGTATGTGGCGCCCTCTGCTGCCAAGGCCGTCTTTGATTATGCCGCCGAGCGTCGCCGTGTGGACTACATTCTGTTCCCAGCCTCCGTGCACATGGACAAGGCCGCGCCTTCCGAAGAGGAAGTGGCGAGCACCTACGAGGCGCAGAGCGCCAGCTTCACCGTACCGCCCAGCGTGAACGTCGAGTTCGTGCGTCTGGACCCCGCGCTCATGGGTGATCCTTCCTCCGTCACGGAAGAGGAACTGCGCGCCGCCTATGAAGCGCGTCTTGCCCAGTACACCGAGGAAGAGAAGATTCACGCCCGCCACATTCTCATCCGTGTGCCCGCCGATGCTCCCGAGGCTGACGTGAAAAAGGCCGAAGAAGAGATAAGGGCCCTGGAAGCGCGTATCCGCGGCGGCGAGGATTTTGCCGAAGTGGCCAGGAGCGGCCAGGACGGCACTGCCGAGCAGGGGGGGGATCTTGGCTGGTTCGCCGCAGGGCAGATGGTTCCCGAATTCTCCAAGGCGGCGTTTGCCCTGAAGGACGGCGAAGTGTCCGGTCCTGTGCGTACCCAGTTCGGTTTCCATCTTATTAAGAAGGAAGGCCATCAGGACGCGGTAACCCACAGCTTCGATGAAGTGAAGGACGAGCTTCGCAAGGAGCTGGCCACCGAGGCCGCAAGTCACGGTCTGGAAGAGAAGGCCGACGCCGTTCTGGCGCAGGCCCTTGCCGGAAAGAGCATGGAAGAAGCCGCCGCAGCAGCTTCAGCTTCGGCCGTGAAGGCTGAAAGCACCGGCCTTGTTTCCGCTGAGGAACTGGGAGAGAAGCTTGATATCCGCGACGGCGACGTGCAGAGTATTCTGGCCTCCGCCTCCGGAACAGTGCTGGATTCACCCGTTGCTTCCGGCAATTCCCTGCTGGTGGTCAAGGTTCTGGAGAGCAGGCCGCAGAGCGTGAAGCCTCTGGAAGAGGTCCGTCCGCTCATCGTGGAATTCCTTACCGGTCAGAAGGCTGCGGAAATGGCCATGGACGAAGCCCGCAAGGCCCGCGCCGCCTTCCAGAACGGCAAGCCCGGCGAAGGCGTCGCCGTCAAGACCAGCGAACCTTTCGGCCGCGACGGCAACATTGCCGACATTATTGCCGACCCCGCCCTTGCTCAGGCCGCCTTTGCCGTGCCGGAAGTGAGCGATACCTGGCTGAACGAGCCCTACCGCGTGCAGGACGGCGCCGTGCTCGCCCGTCTTTCCGCCGTCGAAGCTCCTTCCGAGGAGGAATGGAAACTGGCGGAGCCGGATATGGTGGCCCGTATGATGAACGACAGAGCCGGCATGATTTATCAGATATATCTCACCCAGCTCGGTTCCCAGGCCGATGTGAAGATGTATAACTCCCCGTTGCTTGCCAGAACGGGCAACTAAAGGGTAGTATGAAGGCCGGAGCGTTCGGATGCGCCCCGGCCTTTTTTCTTGAAAGTATATTGTTTTTATGAAGGAGTACGCGCGGCTCCCGGGGGAAAGACATGGTCTGCCTTCAGTGAGAAGAAGAGGCGTCTTTGCGCCGCATCTCTTGACATTATTTCTGTTTTGGCGGTAACGTAATTCTGCTTATGCCTCTGCGGCGTGAGCTTTGGTTTCGCGTAAAGACCAGGAGGAGGTCACCCTATGAAAAAGCTGCTGACGGTCGGCTCCGCCGCTCTGATAGTCGCCGCTTTGGCTCTGCCGGTAGGCGCCGCGCAGTTCGCACATATCCCTGCCGGGCCCATCAAGATGGATTTGACCGAAAAGCCCGTGTACTTCGATCATAATATCCATACCACGCAGGACTGCACGGCCTGCCATTCCAGCATGCCCGCCCACTTCCCCCCGCTGGCCGTCGATACGGAGAAGCAGTGTGCCGTCTGTCACCACAAGGTGGCCGGTACGACGCCCAAGATCGGGTGCGGTACCGTCGGTTGCCACAATCCCAAGGATAAGCAGGCGGAGCGCAGCTATTTCAAGATTGTGCATGACCGCGAAATCTTCGGCAGGGGACATGTGGCCGACTCCTGCCTCGGCTGCCATACCGAGGTGGCCAAGACCCGTCCTGAAATGAAGCAGGCGTTGACCGGCTGCGCCGGTTCTGCGTGCCATCCCAAGCAGAAGTAGTTCATCCGTCGGTTTTGCCCCGCCTTTTTTCAGGGGTGGGGCAAGCTGCGGCCGGCGTTGCCCGGCCTTGTTTCCGCCCCCGGAAGGGGGCTTTTTTTGGCCTTGCGGAAGTCCCCCCTTTAGTTGTATATCTTTGACCCACATTTTTCTGTTACCGCCAAGAGGGAGTCATGGAAGAAAGAACGTTTTCTCCTGAACAGTCAGAAGAGGTCATAGAGCTTTTGGATATCGTGGAGTCGTCCGACGCAGATGAAAACACGGTTCAAATGGAGGAGAGTGTTCTTTCCGCCGATACCGAAAGAGAAGAGATTCCTTCTGACGACTGTTCCGAGGTCGTTTTCGCGGAAGATGCGTTCGCCGATGTTTCTGCTGCGCAGGAGAAAGAAGGGGATGCGTCCGAAGCAAGCGGAGACGGAGAGAACAGGACCGGGGAAGAGAACGGCGGGCCGGGGCCGGAAGCGGATTCTTCCCGGGATGCCTGTCCTTCCGTTCCCATGGAATCCACTGCGGTCGAAGCGCTGGAAGCGCGTCTGCGTGCGCTGGAGGAACGACAGGAGCTTGTCGTGCGCACTTTGGAAGAGCGGCTTGCGGTCATGGAGAAAACCTTTGCGGAACTCTCCGAAAATGTGGAAAGTCTGAGTCAGCAGATTGCTCAGGCAGGGGCCATGTTCCTTGAGGATGCCTCGGTCAGGCTCAATATGGAAGAGATGGTCAGCCGCATGCTTGACGCCCGTCTGCCTTCCGGAACGGAACTGGAAGAGGACGAGCGACCGGAGCAGGGACTGGCCGAGCGCATGGATGCGCTGGAGCGGCGCATGGCCGATGAAGAGGCGCGCGGTGAGCAGATGGCCGCCGCTGCGGCAGTACGCGTCATCAGAGATGAGATTGCCGCCATGAGGGCCGAAGCCGCGGGCGCCGTTCGCTGACGAATACTCGAGATATTTGACCGCGTCTGCGGTCGTGAGGGCCTTTTTGGGAAGGCCCGGTGATTCTCTTTGTGCTGAGCGCAGGGGCTCCTGCGCAAAAATCCATCTGGAGTTTTTGGTTTCATGAGTTCCTTTGTTACGGGCCAGATCATCGAGGCGCGCTGCACGCGATGCAAGGATGTGACTGGCCATGTGGTCATGGCATGTCTTGACGGCGTGCCGGTCAAGGTGGAGTGCCGCGCCTGCGGCAGTGTACATAAATATGTCGCGCCGGAAGCCCATGCCCGCCCTAAGGCGGAGAAGCCCGTGCGCGTGAAGGCCGGGCACAATCGCGTGGAGGTCGTGGACGCTACAGTGAAGGCGGAAAAGCATCACGCCGAGCCCCGTCTCTCCCGCGTGGAGCAGCAGAATGCCCGTCGTGCCGAGGAAAACGAACAGCGCTGGAACAGTCTTGTGGCCGGAAGAGCGGCGGTTCCCGCGGCCTACAGCATGAACGGCACCTTTGCGGTGAATTCGCTGGTGGACCATCCCGTGTTCGGTACCGGGGCCGTACTGGAACTCCTTCCTCCGGATAAAATGGATGTGATGTTCAAGGACGGCGTGAAGCGTCTGCGCT
>CASFUJ010000061.1 GCA_949297645.1 uncultured Desulfovibrionaceae bacterium | reverse complement strand
CCGCTATCTCGATACCTCCCGCGACGGCTTCAAGCTCGCCCTCGACATCTCCGCCTATTCGCTGGTGGCCCTGTGCAAGGCCTTCGAGCCCCTGCTCAACCCCGGCGCTTCCGTGCTGTGCATGACCTACTACGGCTCGGAAAAGATGATTCCCAACTACAATGTCATGGGCGTGGCCAAGGCCGCGCTGGAAGCCTCGGTGCGCTATCTCGCCACGGACTTCGGCCCCGTGAACGTGCGCGTGAACGCCATCAGCGCGGGCCCCATCCGCACGCTGGCCTCCTCCGGCATCTCCGACTTCCATCAGATCGGCGCCATGTTCGAACAGCGCGCTCCCCTGCACCGCCTCGTCACCATCGACGAAGTGGGCAACGCCGCGGCCTTCCTCGCCTCCGACCTCGCCTCGGGCGTAACCGGCGAAATCCTCTATGTGGACAACGGCTTCCAGAGCACCGCTCTGTAATCCGTTCTTTTCCCGCCTCCCGGATTTCCGAGAGGCGGGACTCTTCCCCTCACCCGGCGGCAACGGGAAAAGACGCGAAGAGCCTGCGCCACGGCGTCCCGGCCGCCCCCGCATCAGGGAGTTTTCCATGGAACTTATGGATACGGCAGGCACGCTGCTCATTCTTGTGCTCGCGCTTCTGGTCGTTCGCGCCGTCAACAGAGGCGGCGGCAGAATCGGCGGCTGAATGCGCATGAACCCCACGCAGGTGCGTGGCACCGGTCAGGACGCGGCATGCGGAATCAGGAAGAAAACTGAAGACAGGGAGCCCGACCAAAAGGACTGAGAGCGCTCTTGCTCTCATGTGCAAGCTGGCTTATGCTGAAGGTTCCGGGCGCGATGCGTCCGGAACCTTTTTTCAAAACGGCCTGCCGACGGCGGAAGGACGCTTTTCCCGTCCTTTCCGGGCCGTCCGCTCAAGCCGGTCTCTGTCCGGTCGAACACAAGGATACGCCATGATACCCCGTTTCCGTCTCGCCCTTCTTGCGGCTCTGTGCCTCGCTCTTCTTTCCTCCGGCTGCGCCCTTCTCGAAAAGCAGCGTCTTCCCTCCCAGGGACGGGACGAAGTCTCCCTCTGGGTGAGCGGTCTGTCCGGCCTGACGCCCCTTGAACAGGGTCGCCTCGCCGAGGCCATGAGCAAGAACGCCTCCGCCTCGCCCGCCATGCGCAGCCGCGCCCTTTCCCTTGCCGCAAGCCGCCCCGGCCCGCAGGGCCCGGCCGCACGCAACGAACTCGCCCGTCTGTACGCCGCCGCCACCGTGGAACAGCGCGGCGCGTGGGAATCCATGTATTTCTTCGACCTCGACGGCATGGACAACGCATCCCTGAAGGCTCTCGCCTCTTCCGTGTCCGCGGACAAAGAGACGCGCTTTCCCTGGAATCTCGTCATGCTCAAGGCCGCCCGCCGCAATCTTCTGCCGGACAGCGCCGCTCTGCTCTCCCGCTTCTCCAGTCCTCTTCTCTACGCCGCGCCCGCCGCGCTGGGCCTCGCCGCCGCGCCCGTGGCCGGAGAAACGGTCTTCGTGGCCCTCGTGGTTCCGCAGACCGGCTCAGCCTCCGCGCTGGGTCGTCAGGTGGTCGCGGGCGCACAGGCCGCCGTGGACGACCTGCGTCTTTCCGGCAAGAAGGTGGAACTTTCCGTCATCGACTCCGGCGCCGCAGGCTGGCAGCAGAAGCTCCAGAGCCTTCCCCCCCAGTTCGTCACCGTGGGCGGCCCGCTCATTCCCGGCCGCTACACGGCCGCCAGAGACGCCGCCGCCGGACGCGCGCTCTTTACCTTCACCGCTTCCCTGCCCTCCGGCGAAGAAGGCGTGAAGGCCTGGCGCTTCTTCACCAGCGCCGAAGATCAGGTGCGCGCCCTGCTCGACGCCTCCTCCACCCTCGGCATCAGCTCCTTCGGCATCTTCAGTCCGAACGACGCCTATTCCAAACGCATGAGCGGGCTCTTCATGCAGGAAGCCACCGCGCGCGGCTACGCCGTCACCTCCGGCTCCTACACCGCGGGCAAGATGAACGCCTGGCCCAAGGAGGCCGGACAGTTCGTGAAAATGCGCATCGGCTCGCAGCGCGGCAGCATTCCCGTGGCCATGGCCGACTTTCAGGCCATCTTCCTGCCCGACAGCTGGAAGAACATGGACATGCTCGTCTCCAGCCTGCACTACAGCGGCGCGCAGGACAGGGTCATGATGGGCACCTCGCTCTGGGAACAGAGCCTCGGCCCCACCAGCCGCAACAACGCCGCCACCTTCGCCCTCACCATCTTCCCCGGCGCCTGGGACGACAAGCTGTCCTCTCAGGGAGCCGCGGCCTTCAAAAACGCCCTTGCCGCAAAGGACGTGCGCACCGACGACTGGTCCGCCCTCGGCTTCGACTTCGTGCGCCTGGCCGCCGCCCTGAACCTCCAGCCCGGCTGGGACGCCCAGAGTCTGAACCGCACCCTCGCCTCCGGTCCGTACAGGAACTTCGCCTCCGCGCCCGTGAGCTGGGATCGGACGGGCAAGGCCGAAAGAAAACTCTTCCTCTTCCAGCCCGCCTCCGTCGGACACGTTCCGGCCGACCTTTCCCTCATGAAGGAGAGAATGAAGACCGGCGACCTCGAAGCCGCGCAGCAGCAGCCGGCCGCGCCGCAGAAGCCCGTGAGCTTCGATGAGCTCATCGACTCCATAACCTCCAAGGACGAAAAGTAACTCGAGGGGCGCGGACGACGCGCCCTTCTCCTTCGCTCCGCCCAGCGGGGCCCTTCACTTCCTAACGACAAGAGAACCTCATGTCCCTCGACAAAAACGACTTCCTGCATCTGTGCCGCCTCTCCCGTCTCGCCCCGGACGCCTCCGTTCAGGAGGAGATGGCGCAGCAGTGCTCCCGTATTCTGGCCTACATGGACAAGCTCGCCGAAGTGGATACCACGGGCGTGGAACCGCTCTACTCTCCCGTCATCCACGAGAGCGCCTTCCGTGAGGACGTGGCCGTGCGCCGCGCCGAGCGCTCCGCCATCCTTGCCGACGCCCCCGCCACGGACGGCGCCTTCTTCATCGTTCCCCGCATCGTGGAGGGTAAATAAATGGCTGCTCTTACCGAACTTTCCCTCCTCGAGGCACGCGACCTCGTCCGCAAGGGCGAAGTAAGCACCGAAGAACTCACCTCCGCCTGTCTGAAACGCATCGAGGAAACGGAGCCCAGAATCGGCGCTCTTCTTGCAAGACGCGACGAAGAAGCCCTCGAAGAAGCCCGCGCCATGGACAAAAACCGCCCCGCCGACCTTTCGGACAAGCCGCTCTGGGGCGTGCCCGTCACCGTGAAGGACGCCCTCACCCTGAAGGGACTTCCCACCACCGCGGCGTCGAAAATCCTCGAGGGCTTCTGCCCCCCCTACGACGCCATGGTCGTGGAAAAACTGAAAAAGGCCGGAGCCGTCATCCTCGCCAAGAACAACATGGACGAGTTCGCCATGGGCTCCACCACCGAACATTCCGCATGGAAGGTCACGGCCAACCCCTGGGATACCACCCGCGTTCCCGGCGGCTCCAGCGGCGGCTCCGCCGCTTCCGTGGCCGCCTGCCAGTGCTTCGCCTCCCTGGGCTCCGATACCGGCGGCTCCATCCGTCAGCCCGCCTCCCTGTGCGGCTGCGTGGGCATCAAGCCCACCTACGGACGCGTGTCCCGCTACGGCCTTCTGGCCTACGCCTCCTCCTTCGACCAGGTCGGCCCCCTCGCCCGTACCGTTGAGGACGCCGCCCTCGTGCTCCAGGTCATCGCCGGACACGACGAGCGCGACAGCACCTGCTCCCCCGTGCCCGTGCCGGACTACGGCGCAATCATCCATGAACACAGCAGTCTCTCCGGTCTCACCTTCGGTCTGCCCCGTGAATTCTTCGGTCACGAAGGCCTCGACGCCGGCGTAGCCGCCGCCTGCGAAAACGCCGTGAACGCCGCCCGCTCCCTGGGCGCAAAAGTGGTGGAAGTCTCCCTGCCCCATACGGAATACTCCATCGCAAGCTATTACATCCTCGCCGCCGCAGAAGCCAGCTCCAACCTCGCCCGCTACGACGGCGTGCGCTACGGACACCGTACCGCAACCCCCAGAAACCTCGAGGAAATGTACACCCTCTCCAGAACAGAAGGCTTCGGCCCAGAAGTCCAGCGCCGTATCCTCCTCGGCTCCTACGTCCTCTCCGCCGGCTACTACGACGCCTACTACCGCAAGGCCGCTCAGGTGCGCCGCCTCATCAGACAGGACTACCTGAACGCCCTCGATTCCTGCGACATGCTCCTCGCCCCCGTCTCTCCCGTGCCCGCATGGCAGATGGGACATATGTCCGACGACCCCCTCCAGATGTACTTCATGGACATCTTCACCCTCTCCCTCAACCTCGCAGGACTGCCCGGCCTCTCCATCCCCGCCGGTATGAGCTCCGGCCTCCCCGTCGGCGTCCAGCTCATGGGCCGCGCCTTCAGCGAAGCCGCCCTCTTCACCGCCGGTAACGCCCTCACCCGCACCCTCGGTACCCATAACCAGCACGCCCCCCTGTAAAGGCAGAAAAGGCAGGAAAGACATGCGGGGGAGATAATCTCCCCCGCACCCCCATGTTTCTGTCGTCAGGCTTCGCCTGCCGACAGTACCAAGGGGATGTCGGGAAGACTGGAGGGAGGTTTTACCCAGACGCCCTTCTCTTGAGAATATCATCTCCCCACCTGCCGACAGCACGTTTTTCCCCGTTTTTTTGGAGACGGCATCCGGCATTATCTGCCTGCCGACAGTACCAAGGGGTACGGAAAGCCACGTTCCGTCACAGCACGGAGCGCGGTTCTTTTTTATGGAAAAGGAGAAAGACAACAAGAGTGTGGGAATACTCTCCACAACACGCCGCGAACTGTCCCCCATGTTTTCCGGCTCCGTCGGTTCGGCAGGCTCTATGGATGGAGGAAAACGAAAAACACGAGTTTGTCATGAGTCCTCCATAAAAGACCATGCCCGCGGGAGGCGCCCGTTTTTCTCCCCCGTCCTGCCCCCAAAAGCAGCGCAAACATCCACGACGACGCAGGTCATCCCGAACACAATATCCCATCATCCCTTCCTTTGACACATGGATTCCGGCAGAAGCCGGAATCCATGTCGGCCACCGCAGGCGGGTCCGGCAGGACACGCCTGCACTGCGTGCGCGCCGCGACAAGGCCGGGCAGAACGTACCCTCTTCCGCCCCACACGCCTCCGTGCCTTGCCGGAAACGAAGGAACCTCCCCGCCTGCCACCACCCGCCGCAAGGCGAAACAGGGGGGCTCGGGGGGGATTATCTCCCCCGACGGGGTCCGGGGCAGCGCCCCGGCTGCCTTTCCTGCCTTTCCTGCCTTTCCTGCCTTTCCTGCCTTTCCCGGGCAGCGGGGGGTTGTACGGAAGCACTTGACAGGGCAGGAGGATTTCACGAAAAGTCTTGTATATTTTCATGGGCGGAGTGTTTTCGCCCTTTCGGCTCCCGGTGGGAGCGGCAGGGGAGGCAACGAGGAGCGGAAGAGCGTCTTTCCTGTCTGAGCTCAGCTTATCCGCGCGAGACATGAGTGATTTCAAGCCGTATGCGGCGATGCCTTTTTATCCCGGTCCTGTTTCCGTTCATCCTGACGTTGCGCGTGCGCTGTCGCGGGACTATGCGCCTCCGCGCATGGGGACGGAGTATCTTGAGCTTTACAAGTCGGTGCGCGTCGGTCTTCAGAAGGTACTGGGGACGAAGGAAGACGTGCTCATGGGCACGGGCGAAGGGATGCTGGTGCTGTGGGGGGCGCTCAAGAGTCTGCTCCGGCCCGGGGACACGGTGCTCAGCGTAGGCACGGGCGTATTCGGGGACGGTTTTGCGGACATGGCGGAAGTGCTGGGCTGCAAGGCAGTGAGGATTTCCGAGCCGTACGACACCACCATCACGGCGAAGACGCTTGAAAAGGTAAAAGACGCCATACTGGCGCACAGGCCCGTGCTCATGACGGCGGTTCACTGCGAGACGCCTTCGGGCACGCTGAACCCGCTTGAGGAGCTCGGCGCTCTGAAAAAGGATTTGGGCGTCCCGTTTTTTGTAGTGGACGCGGTGGCGAGTGCGGGCGGCGCGCCCGTGCATGCCGATGCCTGGAACGCCGACTGCGTGCTCGGCGGTTCGCAGAAGTGCCTTTCCTGCCCGCCGGACATGAGTTTCATGAGCGTAAGCGAAGCCGCATGGGAGCGCGTGCGCGAAGTGGGCTATGCCGGTTACGACGCCATAAAGCCCTTCGACAACGCCGTCGAAGACCCCATGCGTTTTCCCTACACGCCCAACTGGTGGGGCGTGGCCGCGCTGGACGCTTCGCTTGGTGCGCTGGAGAAGGAAGGACTGGACAACGTGTTCGCCCGCCACGAGCATGTGGCCCGTCTGTGCCGCGAAGGCGTCAGGGAGCTCGGCCTTTCGCTGTGGCCCGTGGAAGGCGCGGTCAATTCTCCCACGGTCACGGCCATCCGCGTGCCCGAAGGACGGGAATGGAGCGAATGGCGCACGGCGCTTGCCGACAGGGGCCTGTATGTGGGCGGCAGTCTCGGACCGCTGGCGGGAAAGGTGTTCCGCATGGGGCACATGGGCACGCAGGCGAACGAGGAGGCCATGCGCGCGGCCCTTGCCGTCATGAAGGACATCCTTTCCAGATAATCTCGCTGCATCACGCACCGCGGGCCCTTATCCGCAAAGGCGACCGGAACGCCTCCCGCAGAAGCCGCGGCGCATCCGGCCATGAAAAACGTTCAAAGGAAACCTTTTGAAGGAACATGTCATGAGCTACACCAAGGAAGACGTACGCCGCTATCACGGGCAGCCGCGCCCCGGCAAAATCGAAGTCATGCCCAGCAAGAAGGCCGCCACGCAGGACGATCTCACTCTCGCCTACAGCCCGGGCGTGGCCGAAGCCTGCCGCGACATCATGGCCGACGAGGCCATGGCCGCGAAGCTCACCGCGCGCAGCAATCTGGTGGCCGTAGTCACCAACGGCACCGCGGTCCTCGGCCTCGGCAACATCGGCCCTCTGGCGGGCAAGCCCGTCATGGAAGGCAAGAGCATGCTCTTCAAGATGTTCGCGGACGTGGACGCCTTCGACATTGAACTCGACTGCTCCGACCCCGACCGCCTCATCGACATCGTGAAGGCGCTGGAGCCCACCTTCGGCGGCATCAACCTTGAAGACATCCGCGGCCCGGAATGCTTCTACATCGAGGAAGCGCTCAAGAAGGCCATGAACATTCCCGTGTTCCATGACGACCAGCACGGCACGGCGGTGATTACCGGCGCGGCGCTCATCAACGCCTCCCGCATCACGGGCCGCGCCATTGCGGACATGAAGGTCGTGGTCATGGGCGCGGGAGCCGCCGGCATGGCCTGCGCCCGCTTCTACGCCGCCATGGGCGTGAAGAAGGAAAACATCTCCATGTTCGACATCAGGGGGCTCATCCATACCGGCCGCACCGACCTCTCCGACGTGCAGATGACCTTCGCCCAGAATCCCCCGGCGGAAGGCGCGAGCATCGACGACACCCTCTACGCCGCCATGGAAGGGGCCAACCTCTTCCTCGGTCTCTCCGGCCCGGGCACGCTCAAGCCCGACATGCTGAAGGGCATGGCGGAGAGCCCCGTCATCTTCGCCTGCGCCAACCCCGTGCCGGAAATCGGCTACGAAGAGGCCAAGGCCGTGCGTCCCGACGCCATCATGGGCACGGGCCGTTCCGACTACCCCAATCAGGTGAACAACGTCTCGGGCTTCCCCTTCATCTTCCGCGGCGCGCTGGACGTGCGCGCAAGCAAAATCAATGAAGAGATGAAAATCGCCGCGGCCCGCGCCCTGGCCGACCTCGCCCTCGAGACCGTGCCGGAAGAAGTGAGCGCCGCCTACCACGGCCGCGACTTTACCTTCGGCCCGGACTACGTCATCCCCATGCCCCTCGACCCGCGCATCATCGAATGGGTGGCGCCCGCCGTGGCTGTGGCCGCCATCGACAGCGGCGTTGCCCGCGGCTCCATGGACGATATCGGCGGCAGCGTGGAAGCCTACCGCAACATCCTGCGCGAGCGCATGGCCCGCGCAAGAGCGCGCATGAGCGCCCACTGCAGAAGCTACGAATAGCAGAGACGGCCGGGGAACCTTCCCCGGCCTTTTCCTGCCGCACGGCCGAAACGGCCGGAAAACTCCGCAGACGAAAGGCCGGGCCGTCAGGCTCCCATGCAAGGACAGCATAAGCGCCGACGTTCTCAGAAGCGCCGACAGGGCGACCGTGTTTTCTCCGGTGCAGTCCTGCCGGAGCCCCCTATTCCCGGCGCAAAATCCGCGCACGACCACATGACCGGCGGAACTCAGGCTGCACACTCCATGAAAAAACGGACGCCTCCTGCTCCGGCAACGCCGCAGAAAGACGTCCTTTCCCGAGACGCTGCTGCTTCCGGCCGCGTCCGGGCCGCGGCGAGGGAGAGTACCGCGCAGCCTCCCCTTGGCGCAACGCTCCGCCGTGCGGACGGCCCCACGCAGTTTTCCCCCGGTGCAACACGCCGCCGTACCCCGCGCAGTCTCCCGTCAGCGCAACGCGCCGCTCCGAAGAGAGTGCCGTCCCCCCTTCCGGTCCGGGCCGCGAACAGGCGCACGTCTGCCAACGTCACCGACGCCAGAGGATGTTCCCATGGACATACGCCTCATTACCTGCGACAAAAAACATTTTCTTCCCCTGCTTCTCGAAGCGGACGAACAGGAGAGCATGATTGACCGCTACCTTTCCCGCGGCGAGCTCTTCGTGCTGTTCGACGAAAAGGATACCCCGCAGGCCGTGGCCGTGGTCACGAAGGAAGGCGAAGGCGTGTATGAGCTCAAGAACCTTGCCGTGGCCGCCCCCTTCCGTCGGCGGGGCCTCGGCAGGCGCATGGTCGTTTTCCTCCTCGAGCGCTTCCGCGGAGGCGGCGTCATGCTCGTGGGCACGGGCGACAGTCCCGCGACGCTGGCCTTCTACAAGGCCTGCGGCTTTCGCTTCTCCCATGTGGAAAAGGACTTCTTCGTGAAGAACTACGACCATCCCATCATCGAGGACGGCAGAGCGCTTCGTGACATGATATACCTCAGGCAGGAACTTCCTGCCTGAAAACGCCCCCTTTCCCCGTTTTCCTGCTTCAAAAAGCAGGCATGACTGCGCCTGTTGCGGACGGACTGTCTGCGGCGCGAAGCCGTCACTCTTCCAGCTTCTTCACGGTTTCCCAGGAAAGATTGAAGGAGCGCAGATACTTGTTGAGCCGCGCCGTATCGTCCGCGCTGCTCTTTCTGAGCCGGGAGCTGGCAAAAAGCACGCGCCCCGCCTCGGAACGGCGTTCGCAGGCGAGGCAGATTTCCAGCACCTTTTCCAGCTGCACCTTTTCAAACAGGTCGAGTTCCCGGCCGATGAGCTGCGCGGCGCGGGCAATGAGCGGAAACTCTATGCCCTCCAGATTTTCCGTCCTTTTTCTCCAGAGCGCGCGCAGGTAGGCAATTTCCTTGTCCACCGTCTCCTTCGTGATGATACCCTGAAAGGCGTAGGTGTGCATACGCTCCATGCTGCTCGACAGGGTGCGGAAGTTCCCGGGCCACAGCGCTTCCGGAGAGCGGGCGAAGGCGAGGTAGGCCTCGCGCGCCTCGGGCATGAAGTCCGCAAAAATGCCCCGCTGAGCCGAC
>CASFUJ010000060.1 GCA_949297645.1 uncultured Desulfovibrionaceae bacterium | reverse complement strand
CCCGCAGCAGCAGGCGGCCGTTGAGATCCTTAACCGCATGGGGAGGCAGAAAGCGCAATTCATCGCCCAAGCGCTGACCCATTATGCGGAGTGCAAATGTCATACCCAAGTTGAGAATCAGCCCACGTGGGACGAGCCTGCATTGGAACAGGCCATCCTCTCTGTCCTGGCCCGCCATCCGGAATTTATGTCGGCAGGACAAGAAGATGGTGCCGCTGAGGGACAGGATGCTCCGCAAGAGCAGGCCGAAGAACCATCTTCCGAGCAAAACGGTTCCATGACGGAAGCGGGCCTGAGTGCGATCAACAAAACGTTATCAGCATTTTGGAACCGGTGAAAAGCGTCATCCAACCACAAAAGATGAGGTTTCATATTCCAGTGGGATGTGGTATGATGTGATATGCCGCAGCCCTGACGCGGCAAATTCTAATCGAGCGAGGAATAGATTATGACGCAAAAAGAAATTGCGGAGCTGCGTCGCCGGTTCCGTCCGGATAAAAGCGCAATCAGCCACATTTACGGCTGCTATGTCAACGGAAACCGGGAGATCATCTCCTATCTGGACGAACCGTTGGGGATCATGCCACAGGAGGAGTCAGAAAAGTATCTGAGTCTCCTGAAAAAATCGCTGTCCGGGACACAGGGCAAGAACCTCATTGACATCGTGTTCTCCACGCTGCAGGTGGCGGACAGCGAGGAGCACCGGCTTCTCATGGCTCTGCGGGATAGCCAGCTAAAAGACGGAAAAGTCAGAAAGGCATTTTATGACCGTGTCATCGGGACGCTCGACATGGATGGTGGCAACTATCTGCTCTTGATGGCCTATGATGCTTATGATGTTCCATACAAGGGCAAAGACGACGAGACGCAGGCGGACGCCTCCGACTCCGTGTCGAAGTCCACGCAAAGACAGCATGCGTCACGCACGGGAAGCGCCGGAAGTTCCGCAAAGGAACCGCGCCGTCAAGACCATACGAAGGCGAAAACAGGGACCGCACCGAAGCGAGGAACGCCCTTATCTGGCAGGATACCCTACAGGCTGAATCATATACACCTTCCAGCCCTCGGGAAGCGGCAGTTTCCCCTCCAGCCTGTCGGTTTCCTGCGCCTTCATCACGTTGGCAAGTCCGGCCGAAGCACAGTACAGCGCCACGTTCTCGTACATGGAGCCTATGTGCATGGCGGAATACCGGTCGCTCTCCTGCGCCGTGTGCAGAATCACCAGGGGCGCGCCGTTGGCGTATGACTTCAGGTAGCTCTCACCGGCAAGTACCTGTTCAAGAACGTTCTGCCGTGCGTCGTAGCGGTACACCCCGTCCGGCAGCACGGCATACACGCCTATGCGCTGATAGTTCATGGCCGTGGGCACGGTCAGTCTGCCGTCTTTCCGGCTCACGCCGCAGGCCGCCCAAAGAACGTTCGACACTTCCTGAAGCGGCAGAACGCGACTGTCGAAGACGCGCTCCACATGGCGGCTGCCGAGAGCCTCCAGCACTGAAAGCCCGCCGCTTTTCTGCGGCGCCGGCAGCTCCACCAGCATATCCGCCACGGCCGTGGCGGGTACGGCCAGCACAAGAGAGCACAACAAAGCGAAAAGCACGTTCTTCCTTTTCATGGACAACCTCCCTGCAACGTTTCCGAGAGGCCGCTGCGCCCCTCTGCGCGCCTTTCAGGCGCATGGCAGAATACTCTGGAACGCATGACCACTCTTAAAAAAAACAGAAAAAGCGACGACTACGCAAGCATGCGCATCTTCGTCTCTTCCGCCCATCCTCTGAAAAACGGAGCCGCCGGCCCCAAAGGGCACCCCTTTCCGGACGACGCACGGCGCGGCCCTTCCTCTTCGTTCTACCAGAAAAGCGCCGCCCCGTCTCCGGCGCGTACGCGCGGATTTCCCTCCGGCCGCCCCGCATGACGCCCGGGCTTCATTGACGGGCGGCGGAAGGGAGTGCTACGCTTGCAAAAATTTCGTGCTCCCCCGCCGTCGGCGGAAGGAGCGCGCGGAGAGCATTCATGCAGCAGAAAGAACTTGTGGAATTCATCGCCAGATCGCTGGTGGACAACCCCGACCAGGTGACCGTGCGCGAAACGGAAGGAGAACAGTCCTCCACGCTGGAGCTTGCCGTTTCCCGCGACGACCTCGGCAAAATCATCGGCAAGCAGGGACGTACGGCCCGCGCCATCCGCACCATACTCGGCGCGGTGTCCGCCAAAACAAAAAAACGCGTCGTGCTGGAAATTCTCGAATAATGCCCGCTTCCTCTCTTGTTGTTCTGGGGCGGCTCGCGAAGCCCCACGGCGTCAAAGGCGACATCCGCGTGGACTACTACGCCGACTCCGCCGACCTTCTGGAAAAGCCCCTCATGCTGCGCGCGGGCCGCATGGCTCCGCGCCCCATCCGCGTCCGTGAATGGCATCTGTGGAAAGACCAGCTCATTCTCGGCATCGAAGGCTGCAACGACCGTTCCGCCGCCGAGCAGCTGCGCGGTCAGGAACTGCTCATCGACGCATCCTTCCTGCCGGAAGCCGACGAGGACGAACCGTATCTGCGCGACCTCATCGGCCTCACCGTACGTCTGAAGGACGGCAGCGTCGTGGGCGAACTCGAGGACATCGACTTTCCCGCCGGACAGGAGATGTGGAGCATCCGCGCTCCCGAGTCGGAAGGCGGCGCCGAAATCCTCTTCCCCGCCGTGCCCGAATTCGTGCTCGACATCGACCTTTCCGCGCAGACGGCCACCATCGACCCGCCGGAAGGCCTGCTTGAACTGTACCGCGAAGGTTCCTCTTCAGAAACGCCCGATGACGGGCAGGACGAAGCGACTCTGGACCCCCGCAGGGCATAATCCGACATGCACTACCATCTTGTCACCCTTTTTCCCGAGTGGTTCGACTCGCCCCTTTCCAGCGGCCTCATGGAAAAGGCACGGGAAGCGGGCATCGTGGAATTTTCCTTTGCCAACCCGCGGGACAAGTCCACCGACCGCCATCACTCCGTGGACGACCGTCCCTACGGCGGCGGCCCGGGCATGGTGCTCATGCTCGAGCCTCTGGTGAGCACGCTGCGCGCCCTTCCGCCCTGCAACGGCACGAAAGGGCGTCTCATCGCACTGACGCCCGCAGGCAGGCCCTTCACCCAGAAGCTGGCACGGGAACTGGCGCAGGAAGAGAACCTGACCCTCATATGCGGCCGCTATGAAGGCTTCGACGCGCGCCTCTTCGACCTTCTGCCCGTGGAACCCGTATGCGTGGGCGAAGCCGTGCTCAACGGCGGCGAGGCGGCCGCGCTTGCCGTCATCGAAGCCACGGCAAGGCTCCAGCCCGGCTTCATGGGCAAGGATGAATCCGGCGATGAGGAGAGTTTCAGCAACGGTCTTCTGGAATATCCCCAGTACACACGACCGGAAGAGTTCGAGGGACTGCGCGTGCCCGAGGTGCTGCAGGGCGGCAACCATGCGCTCATCGCGGCCTGGCGCAGGGAGCAGTCGGTGCTGGCCACGGCAAAACACAGGCCGGACATGCTCGAACATGCCGTACTCACCCATCACGACAGGCAGATTCTGCGTCAGTCCCCCCGTTTTCGCCCGGCCAAAAACCTCTTTGTGGCCCTGCTGCACCATCCCGTGCGATTAAAAGCGCGGAAAACGGGCACAACGTCTTTGACAAATCTCGATATTCACGATATAGCACGAATTTCCCGCACCTATGGGATCAGTGGATTCTTCGTGGTCACGCCGCTGAAGGATCAGCTCAGACTCTTGGCGACACTGCTCTCTCATTGGACGGAAGGGCCGGGGCTGTCGTTCAATCCCGACAGAGCCGAGGCCCTTCGACTGGTCAGGCCCGAGGAATCTCTGGAAAGCGCGATTGCGACGTTGACAACCGATCGCGGCCTGCCGCCCTTTGTGGTCGGCACCAGTGCCCAACCTGTCCTAGATAAAAAACACCGGGAACGCCGGCCGGCGACTACCTTCGATGAAGTGAGACTCCGACTTGCGGACAGGCCCGTGCTCCTTCTCTTGGGAACCGGGCATGGCATTGCGCCTGAGGTGTTGGAGCAATGCGACGCCATCCTGCCGCCCCTGCGGTGGATGGACGAGTACAATCATCTTCCCGTGCGCGCCGCCGCCGCCATCCTTCTGGACAGGCTGCTCGGCGACCGGGGATAAACACCATTTCCTCAAGGAGAGTCCCCCCATGGATATCATCAAGAAGATTGAACGCGAACATATGCGTATGGACATCCCGTCCTTCAAGCCCGGCGATACCATCAAGGTGTATCTGCGTATCGTCGAAGGCGAAAAGGAACGTATCCAGATGTTCCAGGGCAATGTCATCCGCATCCAGCGCGGCACCACTGGCGCCACCTTCACCGTCCGCAAGATTTCCGACGGCGTGGGCGTCGAGCGTATCCTGCCCATGCACTCCCCCTTCATCGACCACATCGAAGTGGTGACCGAAGGCCGTGTGCGCCGCTCCCGCCTGTACTACCTGCGCGACCTGCGCGGTAAGGCTGCCCGCATCAAGCCCCGCAACCGCTACTAGGATTTCGGCCCGGTTCATCCGGGCCGGTCTTTCGAGCAGACAATCCCCTTCCGGCTCCTTCCGGCGGGGGATTTTGTCTATAAGGACACGCTCTTCTCTTCTTCCATGCAGGTGCATATGGCCCGTATCCGCAAGAAAGCCGTCGTTGAACAGGGGATGCTCTTCAGCGCCCCGGACATGCAGAAACCGCTGACCGCCGGAACCGACGAAGCCGGCCGGGGCTGCCTTGCCGGTCCTGTGGTGGCCGGGGCCGTCATCTTCGCCGACGGGTTCGACCTCATGGGACTGGACGACTCCAAGGTGCTCAAGGCGGAAGAACGCGAGCGCCTCGCCGTGGAGATACGCAGTCTTGCCGTGGGCTGGGGCATCGGCCTTGCGTGGATGAACGAAATCTCGCGCATCAACATCCTTCAGGCTTCCCTCATGGCCATGACGCGCGCCGTGGCCGCCATGCGCGTGCGCATGCATGCCAAAGGAGACGCGGTACCCGCCCGCCTGCTCATCGACGGCACGCAGATCATTCCCCCGCTCTATTTCCGTCAGTTCGGCATTCCGCTGCCCGAACAGGAAGCGGTGGTGGACGGCGACGCGAAGATTCCTTCCATTTCCGCGGCCTCGGTCCTTGCCAAGACGTTCCGCGACGAACTCATGACGAAATTCGACGCGCGCTGGCCGCAGTACGGTTTTGCAAGGCACAAGGGATACGGCACGAAGGAGCACAGGGAGGCGCTGAAACTCTACGGCCCCTGCCCCCTGCACCGGCTCGACTTTCACAGCGTGCTGCCCAGAAAGGTGCAGGAGCAGGGATGGCTGTGCTGAATATGCTGCGCCGTCTCCGGCAGAAAGAAGCGACGCATGCCGGAACAACGGCTGCACGGACCGGCGCGGACGGCGAAGAGGCGGCCGCCGCCCTGCTTTCCCGCATGGGCTGGACGATTCTGGCCCGCAACTGGAGAAGCGGCCATCTGGAGCTGGACATCGTGGCGAGGGAGCGCGACGTCCTTGTCTTTGTGGAAGTGAAGACCCGCGCACAGGGAGGCATGCAGGCGCCTTATGAAGCCATGACGGATGTGAAGAAGGAACGGCTGCTGCGCGGTGCAAAGGCATGGCTTGCCGGACACGACGCATGGGGCGTCCCCTGCCGCTTCGACCTTGTCTGCGTTACAACCACGGCAGATGGCTGCCGAACGGAGCTGATACGAAATGTCATCGAATACACCGATACGGGAACCCGGCACGCTGTGGGTGGTGGGAACGCCTCTTGGCAACCCTGGTGACCTTTCCCCCCGGGCCCGGGCCTGTCTGGAACAGGCGGACATCGTCCTTGCCGAAGACACGAAGCGCGAAGGCCTCGCCTGCGCCCGCTGGGGCGTGGAGGTGCGCCGCTTCGTAAGCTATCACGACCACAACGAGAAGGAAAAGGCCGCCGCCGTTCTGGAGCTTCTACGCGAAGGAAAGAACATCGCCCTCATTTCCGACGCGGGCATGCCCGTGCTGGCCGACCCCGGCTATGTGGTCATCCGCGCCTGCCGTGAGGCGAACCTGCCCGTATCCGTCATTCCCGGCCCCTGCGCCCCCGTCACGGCGCTCGCCGGTTCCGGCATCCCGCCGCAGCCTTTCGTGTTCTTCGGCTTTCTGCCGCGCAAGAGGTCGGACCAGGAAAGCGTGCTCGCTCCCTATGCCGCCATTCCGGCCACGCTGGTTTTCTTCGAAAGAAAGGACAGGCTCGAGGAAACGCTGAAGAACGCCCTCGCCCTTCTCGGCCCGCGCGAAGGATGCATCGCCCGGGAACTGACCAAGACGCATGAAGAGTACCTGCGCTTCAGACTGGAAAACCTGCCCGACCTGTCCGGTCTGCTCGGCGAGGTGACGGTCATTCTCGGCCCGCCGGAAGGCAATGCCCGCAGCAGCAGGGAAGAGGTGCTCGCCATCATCGACGAAGAACACCCCCTCGGCGGCGCGCCCCGCGCCGTGGCGCGGCGCGTACAGTCCCGCGTGCGCGGCTGGACCACGGGCGAAATCTACGCTCTCATTTCCGGCAGAAAGTAGCGTTTTCGAAGAGCCCGGAACGGGCGGCTTCCGCAGGAAGGAAGCTTCCATAACCGGCGTCCTTTCCCGCGGCACGGCAGATAGGTTCCCCCGTTCCGGAAAACCCGCGCTGCCGCTACGGACTTTTCCGCTTCGCAGATACGCACGAAGGCCCCTCTGTCCGCAGGTGACGTATTGCCGCCCTTGCGGGAACAGGCCTTGTATGCTACCAGAAAACACCGGAAAACGCGCCTGTTACGCGCTTTCCGCTCTCTTGTTCCCTCAGACTTCCGGAGCCAGCCATGGCCGACACGCCGCGCATCGACAACCGCAAAGCCCGTCAGTATTACGAATTTCTGGAATTCTTCGAAGCGGGCATCGTTCTCACCGGTCCCGAGGTGAAAAGCCTCCGCGCCGGACAGGTCAGCTTCGGCGACAGCTTCGTCGAGTGCCGCGACGGGGAAGCTTTTGTCGTGGGCATGCGCATCGCCCCGTACGAACGCGGCGGCTATGTGCTTCAAGAGCCCGACAGAGACAAGAAACTGCTGCTCCATCACCGCGAGATACACCTTCTCACCACGCGTATAGAGCAGAAAGGCCTCACCGTGGTGCCCACGAAAATCTACTTCAAGCACGGCAAGGTCAAACTGGAAATCGCCCTGGCCCGCGGCCGCAAGCTGCACGACCAGCGCGAGGAACTCAAGCGCCGCGCCGAATCCCGCGATATGGAACGGGAGCTTGCCCGGCGATAGAACGCCTCTTCTCAAGACGAAAGGGCGTCGGTCGATGAGACCGACGCCCTTTTTTGATCCGACGCAACAAGCCGCCATGCCGTACAAAGGATGCTCCCGCCCGGACGGGGTATGTCCGTCCCGGAAAAGATAAAAAAGCCCCGGAAGCCGCTCTTATTCCACGCCGCCTGACGTTCTCAGGTCCCTTGCCGGTCTCTCCGTTCCGGTGCTGAAAAACGCCCCGACGCACACAAAGCAGGCGTTTTCCGCAGAGCAGGCATTACAATTTTCTTCTGAAGTTCGCGAGAAGATAGTCCCAGAACATCTGTTCACCCCGGGAAAGATCCGGCAGTCGTATAGCCACCACCGGCACCTTGTGGCTTATACCGGGCAGTTCAAGACGTTTTTCCACCACATCCCCCTTGGTCACGCGGAAATCATGACGGCACTGCATGGCCGGATGGATGAACACGGCCTCATTGCGCGCCGCAAGGTCCAGCATGTCGGTACGGTTGGCGACCCGATAACAACCCGCAAAGTAGGGAAGGTAGAGCTGAGAAACCTGTTCCTGGTCGCTGGAGTAAAAGGCGATACGCAAATCTGCAAGGTCTTCTGCGACAAGGTAGTCCCTGTCAGCCAGCGGATGCTTCGCGCTCATGAAGAGTTTCCGCTCATCGGTATAGAGAGGAACAATCTCGCATCCAAGGTCTCCTGCTCTTTCCGTGATGTTCAGTCCCAGCGCCGTCAACGTCACCGCCATACTTGAAACCCGCGTTTCCAGTTGCTTGACGATTTCCGTCAGATAGGTATTGCGGATGAAGACTTCCACGTCTGGATGAACCTTGCGGAACGGAAGGAAAATATTGCGGGTCAGATGGAGGGAAAGAAGCGGCGTGGAGCAGACGGAAACGCTGCTTTTCGTATCCGCTCCGGTCAGTTTTCGCATGTCTTCTATGAGTTCAAGCGCCGTCGTCGCCTTCTCCAGAACCCGGTAGCCCAGAGGGGTGAGCTGAACGCCCTGATTTCTCTTGATGAGCAGCGGAGCGCCCAGTTCCTGTTCCAGGGCATTCACCGCCGCCGATACGGCGGGACGTGAAAGCCCAAGCGTTCTGGCTGCGGCGCTGATGGAACCACACCTTGCCGTTGCGACAAAACCTTCCAGTTGCTCCAGACGCATCCGGTCTCCTCCAAAACGTTACGCCTCTACCGTCTGTCAAACGACTTGTGCTTCCATGCGATTGCTCATCCGGTCAGTAAAGGAGCCCCTTCCCTGCCGTCCCTCCGATCAGCGCGTCGTCTCCGTCATATGTGGGCCGCTCTTTCCCGTTCTGGAAATCCCATCGAATAGTTGAGTCAAGCGTTCTACCGGAGCGCCGTTCTGCTCCCGTACCGGAAAAGCGGTGTTTTTTAAGAATACCGCAGGTTTCTCCCTTTGACCACTGTCAGCATTGCCGACAGCCAGCCATCAGTAATTAATATTTTTCTTTTCTCTCTTTTTTCACTAATCATGATGAAAGAGTAAAGAAGAAATGTTCACACATATGAAAACAGTGAACAGTATGGCATGTTATCAGAACATGAAAAACAGAGTATGCTTCAATATGGAGGATAGACATGGCATGTTCCATCAGTAACAATGGGCCAAAATTTTATGCAAATCTTGGCATAATGCTTGCCATTATGTTTTTCTTCAGAATTATTTCACCTCCTGAAGGCCTCACGCATGACGGCCTTGCTGTTGTTGGCGTCTTTTTTGCCATTCTTTACGGATGGCTGTTCATCGACATGATATGGCCGTCCTTCATCGGTCTCATCGCTCTGGGGCTCACGCTGCATCAGCCCATGGACGCCGTGCTGGGCAGCGCCTTCGGCAACAGTACCGTGCTGCTCATCCTCTTTTTCTGTATGGTCGCAGGTATCATCAACGCCGCAGGCATTGCGGAATATGTAGCCAGACGCATCATCTGCGTACCCATCATCAACGGCAGGCCCTATGTACTGCTGTTCATGCTCTGCCTTGCCATGTGCGCCCTTGCCACCATGCTCACCATGACAAGCGCCATCCTCGTAGCCATGCCTCTGGTCAAGGAAATATGTAAGCAGTACGGCTATAAGTCGGGGGATACCTTCCCCATGCTCGTCATGCTGGCCATGCTCTACGCCGGTGAACTGGCCTATATGATGCTCCCCTTCAAGAGTCTGCCTGCTCTGGTCTTCGGTATCTACAGCCGTATGAGCGGAGGCGTGGACATCAACCTTGCCGCCTATGTCGTGGTGGTGGGCATCATTCTGCTCATCTCCATAGGCTTCACCATCGTCCTCTACAAATTCATCCTGCGGCCGGATGTAGCTCCCATTTTGAACAGCATGGAATGTATGGAATTCCATGAAGAGCTTTCCACTTATCAGAAGACCATCCTGTGGTCCTTCGTCGGCCTCATCGTGCTGCT
>CASFUJ010000059.1 GCA_949297645.1 uncultured Desulfovibrionaceae bacterium | reverse complement strand
ATGCCTCAGACAAAGTTTGTTCTCCGCAAAGCCCTGGAGCTGAATCTCCCGGTAATCGTATGCATTAACAAGATCGACCGTCCGGAGGCAAGGCCCGACGAAGTCATTGACGCACTGGCAGATGTGGAGCGGCGTCTTCCGCAGGAATTGAAATGTGCCACCGTCGGGGGCCTTGCCTGCACCGCCACCGGCTGCAGATTGCGGGAGGCCCTAAAAAAGCCGTCCAAATAGTCTAAAATTCGTTGGAATTTTCAAAAAAACACTGCGGCTTATATTTGCTTTTTGGCCAAAAATATATATAATATTGTTAAGAATATCGAAAGAAATTTTTTAACAACAGCAAATGGAGGTGCGGTGTTTGAAAACAATCAAAAGGCTTTCGTTATCGCAGCAGGTAGTCAATTCCATCATTCAATATATTCAGGAAAATGGGCTGGGCGAACCGTATCACCATGATGCGCATAGGGGCGGTGCTGCCCATTCTGCTGCTCATCCACTTCCCCAATATCTATACCTGCTGGATAGCCATGTTTCTCTTCGTGGCCGCGGCCGTGACCGACTTTCTCGACGGCTACATCGCCCGCCGCGAAAAGCAGGTGACCAATTTCGGCAAGTTCCTCGACCCGCTGGCCGACAAGCTGCTCATCTGCTCCATTCTCATCGAGATGGTGGGCCTCGGCTGGGTGCCCGCGTGGATAGTCATCATCATCATCATCCGCGAACTTGCCGTCACGGGCCTGCGCGCCGTGGCCGCCGACAAGGGCGTGGTCATCGCGGCCGACTGGTACGGCAAGTGGAAGACCGTCTTCCAAATCATTGCCATGGTGCCGCTGCTCATTCACTATCCCTTCCTGGGACTGCCCATGCATCTTATCGGCACCGTCGTGCTTTACATCGCCCTCGTGCTGACCATCTTCTCCGGCTGCAATTATTTCTATCTGTTCTACCGCCAGTGGCGCGAGCACCTGGCGGACAACAACTAGCCCGTGTGAGACGCCGTGTCCATGAATCGTCGTTCCTCCTCCAGCAGGGCCTTCTGGTGGAAGCTCTCGCTGCTTGTTCTTGCCGTGCTGCTCAATTTCGCGCTGGCCAGCCGTATCGTATGGGGCTCGCACAGTCTCTACACCTGGCGCGTGCTCAAGGAGAAACAGAGCGAGCTTTCCGCGGAGCTCGCCGCGCTTGACGAAAAGCGCGCCGCGCTCTCCCGTGAGATACGCCTGCTGAAAACCGACCCGGCCTATGTGGAAAAGGTCATCCGGCAGCGTCTCAACTATGTGAGAAAGAACGAAATTCTCTATCTTTTCGACAAGAACAGAGAAAATGCGGCCTGGCCCGCGGAGGGCGCGGACGGCAGACATGAATGAGGAGCACTCTTCCATGAATCCCGTACAGGCGGAGCCGGCCAGACCGGAAAAAGCGCTCTGGTATCAGGAAGTTCTCTCCCTTGATCCGGCTTCCCGCATCTTTCTCCCCTATGCCCGGCTGCTGGCGGAAAACGGCCGCCGTACCGAAGCCGTGGACATTCTGAAGGCCGGGCTTCTCCGCCATCCCGAGTTTCTCGAGGCGCGTCTTCTGCTCATCGACCTTCTGTACGCCTCAGGGCAGGAAAAGGCCGCGGCGCTGGAGGCCGCCTCCGTTCTCGAACCGCTCTCCCGCTGCTCCTCCCTGTGGAAGATATGGAGTTCCATGCCCGGCATACGGGCCGACCAGGCCGCCATGCTTCTCTTTTTCGGCGCGACCTTCCGCGAGGGAGGCCCGGGGCTGACGGAGGTCTTCGAGGCGGGCATGAACGCGCTGTGCGGCAAAGAAGAACACGCCCCCGCGGCACAGACGCAGGAAGGCCCCGTTTCTTTCGAAGAGGCGCCGACGGAACACGAAGCCGCGATGCCCTCTGCGGCGGAAGAGCCCGCCGCTCCCGGCACGGTTCAGACCGCTCCCGCCGCGGCTGTCGCCGCCGCTATTTCCGCTCCGGCGGGCGAGGCCGCCCCGTCCGGCACGAACGAGGCGGCCCTCCCGCAGCGCAGTTTCGTGATGGACGAGAACACGCCCTGGTACAGTCTGGACTTTGTGCCCGAGGACGACGACCTGCCCGAGGACGAGGATGACGGGCCCGCGCCGCTCATGCCCGCCCCTCCTTCCGTCTCCGAACTTTTCTTTTCCGAACATCCTGCGCCTTCCGTACAGACGGAAGGCGGGCAGGAAGCCTCCGCTCCGGCCGCGCATCCCGTGCCCCGCTCTCCGCTGGAGGGGAAAAGCTCGCTGCGCACCCGCTCCATGGCGCACATTCTCGAAGAGCAGGGAGCGCTCGACGAAGCCGCCGACATTTACCGGGAGCTTCTGAACGAGTGCACCTGCGAGGAAGAGCGGGCGGAACTTTCCGCCCGGCTGGAAAGCCTTTCGCAGAGGGCGGACGCTCCTCTGCCGCAACAACCCGCCGCCACCGGAATTCTGGACATGCTGGAAACGCTGGCCGTCAGGCTGGAAAACAAATCCCGCGCGTAACGCGCGGCAGGAGATATCATGCGCAACCGCATATTCCCCCTTCTTCTCTTCCTTCTTGCCGCCTCTCTGCCCGGCCTTTCGGGCTGCGCGCAGGTCAACCACGCCTATAAGGAAACCAAGACCTTCTATCATACGCACATCAACCGCCCCTCCACGCTGGACACGCAGGAGCGCACCGTGCTCGAGGATCCGCAGCGCTCGCTGGTGCAGAGCATCATGCCCATCGACGAGGAGCTGACGAAACTGGAAAAGGCGCTGGACGCTCTGGCCACCCCGCCCGACGCCGAAGCCGCCGCCGGTCTTCTGCGCCGCTTCCCGTGGCTTTCCGGCCTGTCCATGGTGGCGCCGGACGGCACGCTCGGCGCGTCCATTCCGTCCACGCCGCTCAAAGAGCTCGACTACACGCCGCTTCTGGAACTCGCTCCCAAGGCTCTGCCCCGGGATCTGCGCTCCAGCGTGCAGGACACTCCTCTCGGACCGGAGATTCTCCTCGCCCGGCCCTTCCTGCGTGAAGACCAGCTCCAGCTTCTGCTTGTGGCCACCTTCGACTTCCGCGCCCTGCTGCCCTTCGCCTCCTCGCCGGGAGATTTCATCGTGCGCTCCGCCGACGTGCTCGTCTGGAGCGGCGACCTGGATTACAGCGCCACGCCGCTGGCCTCCATCGACTGGGCGGAATACCTGAAGGAGCACAGCGACGGCACGCTGAGCAACGAAAACGGCTCCATGATGTGGATAACGCGCTACATCGGCGGCAGACCTCTGGTCTTCGCCTCTCCCGTGCGCTGACACGCCGCGCACGGCGGAAAAAAAACCGTGCCGCAAAGAATTTCCGCCCTGCGCCCCGCCGCTTCGAACCGCGGCGACCTTCCCTTGACGGAAAAACCTTTCTTCAAGAAAAACGCCCTGTTCCGACAGCGCTGAAATACATAAGGAGCAACGGCTCCCGTCTGAAAGGTAAACGTCACGGCGTGTATGGATTCCGAATTGTATATTGAGCCTTATTGCACATTCGTCCCTGTTTATGCTATAGATACTGACAAATAACAGAGCTCCGGCTCTTCTCAGGAACATACATCCGAAACGGCGAACCGGAGCCGACACCAAGGAGCCTGGATATGTCTGAAGTCACTGCAATTGAACACCTTATCGCATCGCAACGCAGATGGTCGCCTCAGGCTACGGGGCAATTTACCTCGCTGATGCACGACCTTATCCTTTCGGCAAAAATCATTTCCAGAAACGTCAACCAGGCCGGTCTGGTGGATATTCTGGGCGCGACGGGTGCCGTCAATGTGCAGGGCGAGCAGGTGCAGAAGCTCGACACCTTCGCCAACAACACCCTTGTGTACAGGATGCAGAGCTCGGGTGCGGTCTGCGCCGTCGGCTCCGAGGAAATGGCGGAGCCTTTCTTCGTGCCTGAAAACGAGCCTCACGGCCATTACGTCATCTTCTTCGACCCGCTGGACGGTTCCTCCAACATCGACGTGGGCGTGAGCATCGGCACCATCTTCTCCATCTACCGCCGTTCCGACACGCAGAACTACTGGGAACTCAACACCGAGTCCCTCATGCGTCCCGGTCTGGAACAGGTGGCCGCCGGCTACTTCCTCTACGGCTCCTCCACCATGCTGGTGTACTCCACCGGTCACGGCGTCAACGGCTTCACGCTGGACTCCTCCATCGGCGAATTCCTGCTGACCCATCCCAATATCCAGATTCCGCGCGTGGGCAAGTACTATTCGGCCAACCACGGCTACTACAACTACTGGGATGAAGCCACGCAGAAAGCCGTGCACTCCTTCTCCAGACCCACGGGCATGCCTCCCCGCTCCACCCGCTATGTGGGCTCCCTGGTGGCCGACTTCCACCGCACACTGCTCAAGGGCGGCGTGTTCTTCTACACCGACGACTCCAAGCACCCCAACGGCAAGCTGCGTCTCATGTACGAGGCCGCGCCCATGGCCTTCCTGGCCGAACAGGCCGGAGGCAAGGCCACGGACGGCAAGATGCGCATTCTGGAAAAGGTGCCTACCGCCATCCATGAACGTACGCCTCTCATCATCGGCTCCGCGGACGACGTGGATCAGGTGCTGGAAGTGTACAAGGAATACGGCAAGATTTAACGCGGACCTTCTCTGAAGGCTGCGCAGGCAGCATACGCCGCGTGCCGGGAAACCGGCGCGCGGCCGCTTCCGTCCTGAGGGCGGAAGCATGACGCTCCTTCCGGCCCTGCACGGTGCGGGGCCTTTTTCAATAAACCCCGGCGCGTCCGCGCTGAAAACTTTTCGGGTCAAGCATGCTGGTTCTGGGAATAGAAAGCTCCTGTGATGAAACCGCCCTCGCGCTTGTGGACGAGAAGGGCGTGCGCGCCTCCGTCATCTCCAGTCAGGCCGACATACACGCTCTTTTCGGCGGCGTCGTGCCGGAACTCGCCTCGCGGGAGCACGCCCGTCTCATCGGGCCGCTGTGCGACAGCCTGCTGAAGCAGGCAAACCTCGGTCCCGAACCGTGGAAGGCCGTCGACTACATCGCGGTGACGCGCGGGCCCGGCCTCATGGGCAGTCTTCTCGTGGGCGTGGCCTTTGCCAAGGCCCTTTCGCTGGCCCACGGCATTCCGCTTATCGGCATCGACCACCTGCAGGGCCATCTTCTGGCCGCGGGGCTGGAGCACGAGATACTCTGGCCCGCCCTCGGCGTGCTCATCTCCGGCGGGCATACCCATCTCTACCGCATGGACGGTCCCGTGGACATGACCGTGCTCGGAAAGACACTGGACGACGCCGCAGGCGAAGCCTGCGACAAATTCGCCAAGGCCGCGGGCCTGCCCTATCCCGGCGGAGCCCTGCTCGACGCCCTCGGAAAAAAGGGCACGGCCGACGCGCATCTTTTTCCCCGTCCCTACACGCACAACGACAATCTGGACTTCAGCTTCAGCGGCCTCAAGACGGCGGGTTCGCTCTGGCTTTCGCAGCATCCGCAGGCGCATTTTCCCGCCGGGGACAGTCCGGCGAAGGAGCGGCTGGAACTTGCCGACCAGCGGCTTTGCGACGCGGCGGCCTCCTACCTTCTGGCCATAGCGGAAACGCTCACCATCAAGGCCGCGCGCGCCATGGAGCGCTTCACACCCCGCAGCATCGTGGTGGCGGGCGGCGTTGCCGCCAACAGCGTGGTTCGCAGAGAATTCGCACGTCTGGCGGAAAAGCGGAACATTCCCCTTCTCATCCCGAGTCTTTCCCTGTGCGGAGACAACGCCGTGATGATAGCCGAGGCGGGAAGACACATGGCAGCGGCCCGCCGCGTGCACGACCTCTCCCTGTCGGCCGTTCCCCGCGGACAGAGCATTCCCCGGGACTGGCGCGTTCTCTGAACTCTCCGCCTTGACAGCCGGATACCCTGCCCCTACAATCATTCCGCATCTTTTTGTTCCATGCTAAACACAAGGACGCGTCCGGAGACGGTTCCGACGCCCTCATCATCAAATTTCCCAAAGGAGCGAAACATGTCCACCGCAGTTACCGACGCCACCTTCGAAAACGTTGTCATCAAGTCCTCCATTCCCGTCCTCGTCGATTTCTGGGCTCCCTGGTGCGGTCCCTGCCGCGGCATCGGCCCCATCGTTGAGGAACTGGCTGCCGAATACGAAGGCAAGGCTCTCGTGTGCAAGGTCAACGTGGATGAAAATACCCGTATTCCCAGCCTGTTCGGCATCCGCGCCATTCCCACCCTCATCGTCTTCAAGGACGGCGAAGTGGTGGATCAGGTGACCGGCGCCGTGGCCAAGTCCCATCTCGTGTCCATGCTCGAAAAGGCGTTCTGATGCTGTACGACGCCGCAGTCATCGGCGCAGGGCCCGCCGGGGTTACCGCGGCCCTGTATCTGGTTCGTTCCGGGCTCAAGGTCGCGCTGGTGGAAAACTCCGCCACCGGCGGGCAGATACTCAGCACCGCGGAAATCGAAAATTATCCCGGCTTCCCCAAAAGCATCAAGGGCTGGGAGCTGGCCGACCTTTTTGAGGAACATCTGGCAGGCTACAGCGTTGACCGCGTGCGCGGACAGGTGCTTTCCTCCTCGCAGAAAGAGGACGGCAGCTTTCTTCTGAACCTTTCCGAGGGAAAAACGCTGGAAGCCTCCGCCGTGGTGGCCTGCACGGGCGCCCGTCATCGTCTGCTGGGCGCTCCCGGAGAGGACACCTTCGCCGGAAAGGGCGTTTCCTACTGCGCCGTGTGCGACGGCAACTTCTACCGCGGACGCGACGTGGCCGTGGTGGGCGGCGGCAACTCCGCCCTTGAGGAAGCCCTGTACCTTTCCCGCATCGCGGGCAAGGTGTATCTCATACACCGTCGCGACGCCTTCCGGGGCGCGATGGTCTATCAGAAGAAGGTTCGCGAAGCGGCCAACATCGAACTTGTGACCGGCAGCGTCGTGGACGAAATCCGCGGCGGCGCGGCCGGGGTGGACGGCGTGGCCGTGCGTCATCTGGCAAGCGGCGACACCCGCGTTCTTCCCGTGGACGGCGTCTTCATCTATGTGGGCATGGAGCCGGTGAGCGGCTACCTGCCCGACAACGTCAACCGCGACGCCGCCGGTTTCGTACTGACGGACACCGAAATGTGCACCAGCCTTCCCGGCGTCTTCGCCGCAGGCGATATACGCGCCAAGCGCTGCCGCCAGGTCAGCAGCGCCGTGGGCGACGGAGCCACGGCGGCGACCGCGGCTTTCTCTTATCTGGAGCAACGGAATGCGTAAACTGCTTCTCACGGGAATGCTCGCCTGCACTGTGTTCCTCGGCGGCTGCACCCTTGTGGACGAATATTTCCTGCCTCCCGCCGACGATACGGTGCAGGAAATCTTCGAGGCCGGCAACGACGCCATGCGCGAAAAGGACTATTCGCAGGCCATCGTCTATTACACCCGTATCAAGGATGAGTACCCCTTCAGCCCCTATGTCATAGAAGCGGAACTGGCGCTGGCGGATGCGCACTACCTCGACGGTGAATACCTGCTGGCCGCGGAATCCTACAAGGACTTCGAGACGCTGCATCCCCGCCATGAAGCCATGCCCTATGTGCTCTATCAGATCGGCATGTCCCTGAAGAACACCTACCGGTCCATCGACCACTCGGCCACGGCCGTGAGCGAAGCCCTGGAATACTTCACCAGGCTTCAACAGGAGTATCCCGACACGGAATACGGAAAGAACGCCGCCGAACAGATTGCCGCCTGCCGCAAGACGCTGGCCCAGCGGGAGCTGTTCATCGCCAACGTGTTCTGGGGTATGGAGAACTATCAGGCCGCATGGACGCGCTACCAGCATGTGCTGCGCACCTATCCCGACGTGACGGAAGAGGCGGAGTACGCCCGCACCAAGGGCGAAGCCGCCTACCTGAAATACCGCAAGGAAGAAGCCCAGAGCATACGGGAACACCAGCAGGGAAGCTGGAAGGACTGGTTCCGCTGGCTGTAGTTCAGCCTTTTCCCGCCTACAGGAGGCGCCGGTTCCGCCGGCGCCTTTTTTCGTGCCGTCGGAAGCCGCGCCTCCTGCAGGAAAGCGCAGTCGTATGCCCCGGATGTCTCCGCCGTCTTTCCCGAAACGTCCCCTGCCGGACAGGCCGTCGGCGCGGAAAATGTTGATGCGCTCCGACCGGACTGCCGGAGTCACTGCTCAGCACCGGCTCCTCTTCGGCAGGCGCGCCCGCCTCTTCCGGAAAAACGCCCAGCCTCCCTCTTCGGCACGCTCCCGGACCTTTCCCGGCGCGCTTCCTGCCGGAGAATTCTCGTCCGTTCCCCCCTTCTGCCGACCTCCTCCGCCGCTCCGCCGTCTTTCCAGACCGGAACCGCCCTTCCGCACCGAAAAAAACGCTCCGGCCTGTGCTGCCGGATACCGGTAATCCACAATGTCCCCCTGCTTGCGTTCGCTCATCACCGCAGGCGGCGACGCTTCGACCGGGACGAACCTGCGTGTCTTCTCCCGCATGCGCTCTCCCGCCTCGTGCACTCCGACCGTGCCGCCTCCTACGTCCCGCACCGAAAAAAACGCTCCGGAACGTGTCCGCCCGGACCTCGAATGTAAAAAAAGCCTGAAATCCACATAAAAACCTGCCGGAAGAGCCGCAGATACTGGACAGCAGCGCCTGATGCCTCTAATGTAATACCACTTTCAACATATGCACACCCTGTTCAGGAGGATACTCCCATGGTCAAAAAAATCCTTATGGCCTCCCTGCTTCTCGCTTCCATCACCGGCCTTGCCGTCCACGACGCCCAGGCCAGAAGCCTTGAGGCCATCAAAAGCAGCGGCAAGCTTCTGGTCGGCTCCACCGGCGACTACAAACCCATGAGCTACCTGAACAAGGAAACCGGCAAGTACGAAGGCTTCGACGCCGAAATGGCGGCCTCCCTGGCCAAGAAGCTCGGTGTGGAACTCGCCTATGTGCCCACCACCTGGAAGACTCTTCAGGCCGACACCCTGGCCGACAAGTTCGACGTGGCCATCTGCGGCATCACCGTGACCGACGCCCGTAAGGAAGTCATGGCCATGTCCGACCCGTACCTCACCTTCGGCAAAACCGTTCTCGTCACCAAGAGCAAGGAAGCGCAGTTCAAGTCTCTGGACGACGTGAATCAGCCTTCCGTGCGCGTGATGTACAACCCCGGCGGCACCAATGAAAAGTTCGCCAAGGAATCCACGCCCAAGGCTCAGCTCATCATGCATGAGCACAACGCCGAAATCCCCGGTCTCGTGGGCGAAGGCAAGGCCGATGTCATGATCACCGAAACCATGGAAGCCGTGCGCTACGTCAAGGACAATCCCAAGGTGGCCGCGCCCCTGGTGGACAAGCCCTTCACGGAAAACCACTTCGGCGTGCTCATGAAGAAGGATTATCCCGACCTGCTCAAGGCCGTGAACGACTGGATGGCCGGTATCAAGGCCGACGGCACCATGGACAAGTGGGAGAAGCAGTACATCAAGTAGCATGCGGGCAGGAGTACGGAGTCGAAAAGACGTGCGCCGTACTCCGGCAGACGGAAAACACATGAACGAAGGCCGGGCACGGAATCCGCCCGGCCTTTTGTCGTCAACGCCCCCGGCCGCCGAAGACGACACGGGCCGCGCAACCGCTCCCAAAACAGCGCTTCCCTCCCGCGCCGCCTGCTCTGCGGCAAAAAACATCGCGACCTGAAAACGTCTTTGGCGGGAGATGGTCGGCCTCTCTCCGCAAACCGCTGTTGCGGAATGTGCCCCCTCACCCGACAGGGACGACAACCGTCGTCTCCTCACGCAACCGTACCGGACGGCACGGCAGGGCATCCCGCCCCTCACGAAGCAGGCGAACTCGCC
>CASFUJ010000058.1 GCA_949297645.1 uncultured Desulfovibrionaceae bacterium | reverse complement strand
CTGTTTCCAGAGCGTCCACAAGCGTCTTTTTGCCGTTGCCTGCGTTGGCGTTGCCCTGCACATGGCTTTTCACCTGGGATTCGCAGCCGCCGAGTGCGCTGATGATGGAGAAAGTGAGCAGTTCGCGTGTTTTCACGTCAAGGCCGCGGCGCGTATAGATATCGCCGAAACAGAAGGCGGACAGGTGCGTGACCATGATGGTTTTCTGTGCTTCCGGGGTGGCGGCATGCATGGCGTCGATGGCGTCGCCGAAAATGGACTTCTGTACGGCGAGACCGTCCCTGAAACGGCTTTCCTCCGTCACGGTTGCCTGACTCTCCAGCGGCAGGGTGACGCCGTGCTTCAGGAACGTTTCGTTGACCAGACGGAGGGCCGCCTCCGTTCTGGGAAAGCCGATGTAGGGCGCGCACTGATACAGCGCTTCTCTGATGGCCACGGGGCTGACGCCGTCCCTGAGCGCGGCCGTTGTCTGACCCGGCAGCTCATCCAGAGTCTGAAGGGTCGTGAGCACCGCAATGGTCACGAGGCGGCGCATGCCGGAGTCCAGAGAGTTTTTGCCGGAAATGAGCCTGTCGCGCATGGCGGCAAGGTCGGGGTCGGTCTGCGCAGGAGAATACTGCGCGCTTTGAGAAAGGTTGCTCATGGTGTTTCTTCCCTGTTGAAAGTTCGACTCCGCAGCATGGGCGGAAAATGTGGACAGCATCGCAAAAAGCGCGGGCGTGAGGAAAAGGGCAATACGCTGACGAAGACGGAAACGTCGGTCGATTCCGGGCATGGTGCCTCCTTAAATGGAAAGAGAAGGGCAGAGCTGCCGTTTTTTTGTCGTACCCCATGACGCGCGCATCGTATGAAGGCAGCATAGGGCGTCCCTGTCCGTAGCGATAGACCCGTTTTCCTCTTTTTCTTGCCTGAAACTGCCGCCTTATCGTGTCTGAACGACGCGCGTTCCGCCCGAAAGCGGCATGCGGCAGGGCGGCTGTCGAAACGTGCCGTCACCGGTCGTCCTTTTCAGCGCTGTATGCCGTGAAAAGAAGGCGCGCTTTTTTTCCGCTGTGGGGAGAAAAAGAAAAAGAGAGAAAGTAATCAGTATAACATATTGTTATTATTGTATATTTATTTTTTTCTAGAAAAAATATGAAAAAAATGTCCTTTTCCCCCTTTTCAAGTTCGAAAGCGGGCTTATTTATGGTTCGTCGCCGGGTGAACAAGGCCCGGCGGACACGCTTTCCGGCGCTGTTTCTCCTCTTCTGTATCCGGCATATGCCGGGGGCGCGCCGGGGAGTATTCCTGTTACAACAAATTTTCTGGGAGGATATGGGTAATGAAACCCCTGAATGACCGTGTGCTCGTGAAACGCCTTGAATCCGAAGAAAAGACCGCCGGCGGTCTTTTCATCCCCGATGCCGCCAAGGAAAAGCCCTCCAAGGGTGAAATCATTGCCTGCGGCCCCGGCAAGCTGAACGACAAGGGCGAACGCGTCGCCATGGAAGTGAAGCCCGGCGATGTCGTGCTCTTCGCCAAGTATGCCGGTACCGAAATCAAGGTCAACGGCGTGGACCACATCATCATGCGCGAAGAAGACATCCTCGCCATCCTCGACTAATTCCGAACAACTTCCTCTATTTTCTCAGGAGTACATATCATGTCTGCTAAAGAGATTCTCTTCGATGCCAAGGCCCGCGAACGTCTGGCCCTTGGCGTGGATAAGCTTGCCAACGCCGTGAAGGTCACCCTCGGCCCCAAGGGCCGCAACGTGCTCATTGAAAAGGCCTACGGCGCTCCCGTCATCACTAAGGACGGCGTGACCGTGGCCAAGGAAATCGAACTGGAAGACAAGTTCGAGAACATGGGCGCCCAGCTTGTCCGCGAAGTGGCCTCCAAGACCAACGACGCCGCCGGCGACGGCACCACCACCGCCACTGTTCTGGCTCAGGCCATCTATCATGAAGGCGTGAAGCTCGTGGCCGCCGGCCGCAACCCCATGCCCATCAAGCGCGGTATCGACAAGGCCGTCGCCGCCATCACCGCTGAGCTCGGCAACATTGCCAAGCCCACCCGCGACCAGAAGGAAATCGCCCAGGTCGGCACCATTTCCGCCAACGCCGACGCCACCATCGGCAACATCATTGCCGAGGCCATGAGCAAGGTCGGCAAGGAAGGCGTCATCACCGTGGAAGAAGCCAAGGGCCTCGAAACCACGCTGGAAACCGTGGAAGGCATGCAGTTCGACCGCGGCTACCTCTCCCCCTATTTCGTGACCGATGCCGAAAAGCTGGTGTGCGACCTTGAAAATCCCTTCATCCTGCTTCAGGAAAAGAAGATTTCCGGCATGAAGGAAATGCTGCCCGTTCTCGAACAGGTGGCCAAGATGAACCGTCCTCTGCTCATCATCGCCGAAGATGTGGAAGGCGAAGCCCTCGCCACCCTCGTGGTGAACAAGCTGCGCGGCACTCTGCAGGTGGCCGCCGTCAAGGCTCCCGGCTTCGGTGACCGCCGCAAGGCCATGCTGCAGGATATCGCCATTCTCACCGGCGGTACCGTGGCTTCCGAAGAAATGGGCGTCAAGCTCGAAAACTTCACCCTTGCCAACCTCGGCACTGCCAAGCGCGTGCACATCGACAAGGACAACACCACCATCGTTGACGGTGCCGGTCAGTCTGCCGACATCAAGGCCCGTGTCGCCCAGATTCGCGCCCAGATTGCCGAAGCCACTTCCGACTACGACCGTGAAAAGCTGCAGGAACGTCTGGCCAAGCTGGTCGGCGGCGTGGCCGTCATCAAGGTCGGCGCCGCTACCGAAACCGAGATGAAGGAAAAGAAGGACCGCGTGGAAGACGCTCTGAACGCCACCCGCGCCGCCGTTGCCGAAGGTATCGTGCCTGGCGGCGGCACCGCCTACATCCGCTGCCTGCCCGTGCTCGACGACATCGAAGCTTCCGAAGAAGAAATGGCCGGTGTGAACATTATCCGCCGCGCTCTGGAAGAACCTCTGCGTCAGATTGCCGCCAACGCCGGCTTTGAAGGCTCCGTGGTGGTGGAAAAGGTACGTGAAGGCAAGGACGGCTTCGGCTTCAACGCCGCTTCCGGCGAATACGAAGACCTCATGGCCGCCGGTATCATCGACCCCAAGCAGGTTTCCCGTTTCGCTCTGCAGCACGCTTCCTCCGTGGCCGCTCTCCTGCTGACCACCGAATGCGCCATTGCTGAACTGCCCAAGCCCGAGCCTGCGGCTCCCGCTGCTCCCATGGGCGGCGGCATGGGCGGCATGTACTAAAAATGCCCGGCGGGTCTGAGTCCGCCGATGCCTGATGAAGGGGGAATCGCGCAAGCGGTTCCCCCTTTCTCGTCTTGAAGGAAGCGTTTCGGCGGAGCCGAGGATCGGCGTCGCAGAAGAGCGGACTTTCCATAGGTGGGAGAAAGGTATCGTGCCGCGTGCGACGAGGCATGGTGCTTCGGCTTCTTTCCGTACCGGAAGCGCGTAAATGCTGAACTGTCCAGGAGATGGTCCATGACGGAATATGATGAAAAAGAGCGCAAAGTGGTGGAGCCGGAAATCGTGACCGACGAGAAGTATCGCGGTGCGTATTCCGAAAAGGCCTTTCATACCAAGCTGCTGCATTTTGCCGGAACCATCGGAAAGGAAGGGCTGCGTTCGGCCCTGATTCTTTACTACACCCTTCAGCGCAAGGATTTGCCGACAAAGACGCGCGCCGTCATTCTGGGAGCTCTGGGGTATCTCATTCTTCCTGCCGACGTCATTCCCGACATCATTCCCGGTCTCGGTTTTACCGACGATATCGGTATCCTTGCCGCGGCCCTTGCCGCCGTGGCCGTGTATGTGGACGACGAGGCCCGTGCGAAAGCCGACGCCGCGCTTGAGCGCTGGCTGGAAAAGGCGGAAAGGCTGCTCCGGCGCTAGCGTCCGTCGTTCTGCTGGAGGCGCAGTTTTTTTGTCGGAGGGCCTCTGCCGGGCACGCCGGAGGCGGTGTCTTCGCGGGGCATGCGGTCCGCGGCGGAACAGGTTGTGTCTGCCTGAACATATTCTCTTTTTTTATATTTTTCCTGTCTCCGTGTTCGGAGAGCGGGAGAGGAAAAGGTATTTTTTCCTCGGAAAAAGACTTGCCAGTCGGGAAAAAAACGTGTATGACCATCCTTCGGATGTCTGCACAGGGCATCTATGCACTTGCCTGTAATGGAAAAGTCGCCCTCTTCGGAGAGGCGCACCTGCACCGACCAGCGGGAACAGGTTGTCATGCCTGCCAGCATCATTCAGGGAGTGTGCGCCGTTCATCCGGCTTTTCCGGTTCGCCGGAATACCTGTATCATGGGAAGCAGGCTTCAATTCTGACCCGTTTTTCGGAGGTTTCAATGTACGCTATTGTTGAAGTGCTCGGCAAGCAGTACCGCGTTCAGGAAGGCAACAAGGTGGTTGTTGACCTGATGGACGCTGAAAAGGACAGCGAAGTGTCCCTCGACCGCGTGCTCATGATCGGTGGCGAAAGCACCAAGATCGGCACCCCCGTCGTGGAAGGCGCCAAGGTGACCGCCAAGGTCGTTGACCACATCCTCGGCGACAAGGTGGTGGTGTTCAAGCACAAGCGCCGCAAGGCCGAACGCCGCACCCAGGGCCATCGTCAGGAATACACCGTTCTTACTGTTACCGGTATCGTCGCCTAACGGGCGTACCGCTATATTCCAAGGAGTTTCATCATGGCACATAAAAAAGCAGGCGGCAGCTCCCGCAACGGTCGTGACAGTGAAGGTCAGCGCAGAGGCGTGAAGCGCTTCGGCGGCCAGCATGTTCTTGCCGGCAACATCATCGTTCGCCAGCTCGGCACCGTGGTCTATCCCGGCGCCAATGTCGGCATGGGCCGCGATTACACCCTTTTCGCCAAGTGCGACGGCGTGGTGAAGTTCGAAAAGTTCTTCCGTAAGCGTCGCGTGCACAAGCGCGTGAGCATCGTTCCCGCCGAAGCCGCGGCGTAAGCGCGATTTCGGTTTATGATGTATGGGGCGAGAAGGGCCATGGCTCTTCTCGCCCTTTGCGTATGTTTCGGGGAAGGCCGTCAGGAGCGGTTCGACATCTCGCCCGGCTCTTCCCTCCCGTCATCCGGCGCGTGCGGTTTCGTCGGAAGATTTCGCATGTTTTTGCCGACGCTCTGCAGGGAGCATCCGTGCAGGGAAAGTCGTCTGAGCGAAAACAGGAAACAGGGCCGTCTGCCCGATGCTGTCGGCCATACGTCCCGGTCATGAGGAAAGACTATGAAATTTGTGGATGAGGCCACCATTCAGGTAAAGGCGGGCAAGGGCGGCAACGGCTGCGTTTCCTTCCGCCGCGAGAAGTTCGTGGCCAAGGGCGGACCAGACGGCGGCAACGGCGGCGACGGCGGCAACGTGTATGCCCGCGCCTCCAACAGACTGTACAGCCTGTACGATTTTCGTCTGAAGCGTATTTACGAGGCTCCCAACGGTCAGGGCGGCATGGGCAGTCAGTGCGACGGGCACAAGGGCGAGGACCTTATCATTGAACTTCCTGCCGGAACGCAGCTTTATGAGCGCACAGGGGAAGGCGAAGCGCTGTTTGCCGATGTGTCCGACCCGGAAAAGCTGGTGCTGCTTGCGGCAGGCGGCCGCGGCGGCAAGGGCAACGAGCACTTCAAGTCCTCCACCATGCGCGCCCCGCGCTTTGCCCAGAAGGGCGAGCCCGGCGAGGAGCGCACGTTCCGGCTGGAGCTGAAGATTCTGGCGGATGCCGGGCTTCTGGGACTGCCCAACGCGGGCAAGTCCACCTTCCTTTCCCGCGTGTCCGCCGCAAGGCCCAAGATTGCGGACTACCCCTTTACGACGCTGACGCCGAACCTCGGGGTGCTCATCGATGACTGCGACCCGGACCGCCGCATGGTCATAGCCGACATTCCGGGGCTTATTGAAGGGGCGCATGCCGGGCAGGGACTGGGCGACCGTTTCCTGCGCCATGTGGAGCGCACGCGCTTTCTTGTCCATATCCTTAGTGTGGAGGATGTGGACGTGGAGTCGGAAAATCCCTGGGCCGGTTTCGACCTTATCAATGAGGAGCTCTCCCGATTCGACCCCGAGCTTGCTCTGCGTCGTCAGATAGAAGTCGTCAATAAAATCGACCTGCGCACGCCCGAGGAGCTGGCGGCCCTGAAAGCGCGCGCCGAAGCGGACGGGCGCGATATTCTGTTCATTTCGGCCCGCGAGGACATCGGGCTGGAGGCGCTTGTGGAGCGCATGTGGAAACTGCGCGATGAGCTGGACTTCAACGACCCGTTCATTCACTATCAGGAAGAAGTGGTGGTGGACGAGGAGTTCCCCGACATCGAAGTGATATGGACGCGCGAATAATGGATACCCGTGAAAAGACGCTCTCCTCAGCCCATACCCTTGTGGTGAAGGTGGGCAGCGCGGTGCTTACCACCGCCGACGGCCTGCACCTTTCCGTTCTTTACAACCTTGTGGAGCAGCTTGCGCGGCTGGCCCGTCAGGGCAGACGCGTCTGTCTCGTCAGTTCCGGCGCCGTGGCGGCGGGGCGCACGGCTCTGCCCGGCCCCGGTCGTACTGCGGAAGGGCTTTCCGCCAGGCAGGCGCTTGCCGCCATAGGGCAGGGCTGCCTCATGCGTGAGTATGAACACGCCTTTGCCGCGCAGGGCCTGCTCTGCGCGCAGGTGCTGCTGACCCGCGACGACCTGCGCAGCCGTACCCGTTTTCTCAACGCCCGCAATACGTTCATGAATCTGCTGGACTGGGGCGTGGTGCCCATCGTCAACGAAAACGACACCGTGGCCGTGCAGGAACTGAAGTTCGGCGACAACGACCAGCTCGCGAGTCTTCTTCTCAATCTGGTGGAAGGAGATTTGTACATCAACCTCACGAGTGCCGACGGCGTGCTCGCCGCCAATCCCGAATCCGCCGCTCCCGGGGAGAACATTCCCTACCTTGAGAGTATCGAGGACATTGCGGAGCTGGACATAGAGTCGCTGTGCGGCGCCAAGACCAGCGTGGGAACCGGCGGCATGCGCTCCAAGCTCATGGCGGCAAGGCGTGCGGCGCAGCTTGGCGTGCCCACGCTCATCCTGCCCGGTCGTCGTCCTGACATCCTTGACCGTGCCTTTGCAGGCGAGAGGGTGGGCACCTGGGTGTGCCCGGCAGAGCAGGCGGTATCCCGCCGCAAGTACTGGATGGCCTATCAGTCCGAGCCGCAGGGCAATATCCTTGTGGACGAGGGTGCGGCAAGAGCGCTGGAAGAGAAGGGCGGAAGCCTGCTCCCCGGCGGCATACGTCGTGTGGAAGGAAGCTTTGAGCCCGGCGCGCTGGTGCGTGTCATGTGCGGGGCTCATCAGATAGGCGTGGGACTGACCAACTATTCTTCGGAAGAGCTTGAACGCATCAAGGGCCTCAAGCGTCTGGAAGTGGCGGCCGTTCTGGGCAACGCTCACTATCCTGAAGTGATACACCGCGATAACCTGCTGCTGAACGCGGCAGTGTAGCGGTTCAGTACCTGTCGGAAAGGCCGGTATCCGCATGAGGCGGGTGCCGGTCTTTTCGTGTATTCAGCACGGGGAGCGGAAGCTGTGAAGGTATCGCCTCCGGAGAAAGAGCGCCGGGCTTTTTCTCATGGCGGAGAGCCCTGCGTCAGGCATCGCCCACCGGAGAAAGGCTCTTCCCTTCGGCGCGGCTTTCTGCATGCGGAAAATTCATGATGGAAGACAAGACCGCGGCTGCGGGAACATGCCGGACTTCGCGCGCAGACAAGCCTTTCGGGTTCGCCTGCGACATGTCCGCTGCAGGTCGCTTGAGGCGCCGCCCGTCCATATCGACCTTGACGTGCTGCGGGCAGAGAAGACGGCATACTTTCCGCAACAGGCGGTTTCCGCCTGTCAGGGAGAACCTTCAGCTGGTATTTTCGGCGTTGCGCGGCGACTGTTGCACCTGGCAGAGTCGAATGACCGGAAGGCGCTCTGGTTCCGGGCGGTCGGTATGCGCGTGTTTATCCTCTCAGGCCGGAAAAAGTTTTCGAGTCTTCCCCGGGCCGGAGGAAAACATACTTACGGCAGCACAGCCGCCGCACACAGCCAGTTTTTCCGGTTCGGGCTCTCCGCGGCCTTTTTTCCTGCACGAAAACGCTTCCGTTTTGCCGGAGAGCCGTTTTCGCGGGCAGGAGGGGAGGAAGGGCGCATCGCTGCGCCCCTTCCTCCGGCATGGGGACTCCGCAGGCGGAAGAAGCAGGCAAGGCGGAAGACTCAGACGAACATGCCGAAATTGTTCATGACATAGGTGTTGGAGGAATCCGACGACGCGGTCGTTTCCTCGTGCGGCGTCGCAAGTTCGACAAGTCTTTTCTTCCATGACACGACCTGCGCGAGAAAGTCGTTGACGGCAAGGCTCATGGTCTCGTCGCTGAGCGTATGTTCATCGTATCGTTTCCACAGCACGACCTCATCAAGCCTGTCGTGGATGGAGAGGGCTGCGCCGCCCGTTTCCGCACCGAGAAGCGAGGCCTTGAGCAGGGTAAGGCAGGCTTCCTTGTCGAGCCCGGAAGCGCTGCCTATTTCGCAGTACATCAGCAGGGAGTGGTCTTCATCATCATGGATGAAGGTGACTTCGTACTGACTGTCGAAAAGCAGCGAACAGCTGCTGTCCACATCCGGGACGAGATGGTCGATGCCGATGGAGGAACCGAAGCGTTCCAGCGTCGTTGTCCATTCCATGAAAAAACTCCTTGGGGGGACTCGCAGGCGTCGCGAGCCGCTGTCTCTTGTCGTTCAAAGGCTGAGGCATGTCATGTTCCGTACCGTCCTTTCCTCGTCGCCTTGCGGGGAAAGCCTGTGCGTCAACGCGGCATGGAGCTTCAGGCAGGTCTGATGTTCAGGTCGTTTCGTCCGGCGCTCTGAGCCGGGCAGGCGCGACCGGGGCGGTACTGACACGCCCGCCCCGGTCGCGTGTTTTCTTACGGCTTGTAGTACTGGTAAAGCAGAGGGAATATATCGCGGTTATCCTTAATGATTTGTTCGATGTTCTTCATGAAGGCGTCGGCGTCGGTGTTCCATTCGGAGGCAAAGCGGCGAGCAATGTCCGCTTCAATCTCCCTTTTTTGCGCCATAATCATTTCGGTGACGGGGCTGCGGCTGCTGAGAGCCAGGTCGCCGAGCTTCTGTATCACATTTCGGAACTGGCAGAGAGGGTTGGTGAGGCGCTGAAGCAGGTCGGCCTCCACGGCCAGCTGCCTGCGGATGTACTGCGCCTTGTCCGTCGGGACTTCGCCTTCCTTGCCGTGCAGGAAGGCAAAGTGCTCGGGCTCGAAGGCCTTCGTCCGGCCTATGTCCAGAGAGTCCGCGGCGTTGAGAAGCATGGCTTCCAACGTCTTTCCCTTATGAGAGTCGATGCTGTCCTTGACGGCCTGCTCGTAGCCCGCTCCCATGGAAGCCTCGCCGAAGCTCTGCCGCATGGCTGTCACGGTCATGTCCGCGCTGCGTCCTTCCCAATGGTCCTGTCCGCCGCCCTGTCTGCCGATGTCGTGCCCGGTGATGCCGCACAGCACGGCGTTGCGGTCTATGGACACGCCCTGTTCCTCCAGCATGGTGCACATGGCGCAGGCATAGATGAACGCCCGGGCGATATGTCCCCGGCCATGGACGGACGTGCCGCGTTCGAAGGTCTGCTCATGGCGCATGTAGGCGTCCAGATTGCGCACCAGAAAGTTCCGACGGGCCGCGCCGTCCGCGGGCAGAGCTTCAGGATGGGCTGGGGCGGGGAAGGGCGGGTATCCGGGATGAGTCCTTTCCAGTATGGCCGCGGTTTCCGGCGCCACGCTCTGAACGGCACGACGCAGCGTCGGACCGAGGAGGGACAG
>CASFUJ010000057.1 GCA_949297645.1 uncultured Desulfovibrionaceae bacterium | reverse complement strand
AAGGCGCGAGTAAGTAACAAGCCCTTACAGGGCTGAACAAGCCACCCGTTTTACGGGTGGTCCTGACTTCCGGACTGGAGAGGTCGTTCTGAGACGATTCGTGGTGTCGGACAGGCAACGTGGGTACGGGCGAATCACGGATATGTTCGCGCGACGGGCTCCGGTATGGTATTTTTGATGTCCGACGGGCCGGGCCATCGCTTTTTGACGAAACTTGAGAAAGCTCTCCGGAAGCAGCGTCGCGCCGACAATACGGGCCGTGTTCCCCATGGAAGGTCTTTTCAGTCTCACGCCGTTTTCTCCCTTGGCCGCCGGTATCGGCGTTATGGCAAGGATGGAAGGCGTGTTGTTGAGGAATCGTTGCCGGCTCTCTGCGGTAACCGCCCCCTCACCCCGTTCGGACAGGGACGCCGTGACGCGTCTCTAGGCATTTCGCGGAGCGGCGCAAGAGTCGCGAATGACAAGTTCCGTGGGCAGAATCTTCTGCCAGCCGGAAGGCGGAGAACCTGTCAGAATTTCACGGAAAAAGTCGATGGTAAGACTTGCGATGTCCTCTTCCGGAACCCGGATGGTTGTCAGACTCGGACGAATCCATGAGGACAGGGTGTACTCGTGCATGCTCACGATGGAAAGATCCCGGGGGACGTCGAGTCCCTGCATCTGGGTGTGAAGCAGACCGCCGAGCGCAAACATGTCGGAAGGAAACATGACGGCCGTGGGACGGGAAGGCAGATGCAGTATCTTGTCCATGGCCTGATAGCCGGAGCTGATGATGTCGTTTTCCCGTGTGTTGAGGTCGCTGTCCGTGATGATGACATTTTCCGGTCGGAAAGCAATGCCGTAGTGTTCCAGTGAGTCCCTGTAGCCCTGAAAACGTCTTGCGGACCGATAGGAGATGTCATGTCTGCCGCACAGAAGCGCGATGTTTCTGTGTCCGAAGCGTATGAGATATTCCGTCATCTGATACGACGCCTTGTAGATGTCCACTCCGGCACAGTTTATTTTCGAATCCGTAACCGAATCGCCGATGAGCAGGATGGGGCAGGCGGCGTTGAGCAGAAGCTGACGCTGCTGAAAGGTTTCCAGCGTTATACCGTACATGACTATGCCCAGAGCCTGATACTGGATGTATCTGTTGATGAGCAGCTTTTCCTGCTGTGATGAGAGTTCCGTATTTCCCAGCAGAAGGTCGAGCCCCTCTTCCCGAATCATGCTCTGCGTGGCTCTGAGTATGCTTTTGAACTGGGAATCGTTGCCGGAGGAGGCGATGAGACCCACGAAGGGCTTTCGTGACTGCCCCAGTGTGGCCGCCAGCGCATTATAGGTATAGCCGAGTTTTTCTGCGGCTTCCAGAATGCGCTGTCTTGTGCGGGGGCGTACCTGCTCGGGATGAAGGAACGTGCGGCCGACGGTGATCTTTGAAACATGACAAAGGTCCGCGATTTGTTGCATGGTAACATTTTTAGTCGGACGAGGTGCGCGTTCACGCTGTGTCGTCGGAAAAGACGGAAGCGACAGGCTTTTCTCTTTCATGACATTCTCCAAGTATGCCAGATAGAAGTATATTGGTAAATAAAAAAAGTCAATCTATCTTTGATAATTGGATTTTTTTATCTTGCCTCTTTCTTTTTCCCAAGCTGTCGGCAGCGTTTTTCACCAGCGGCGAAGAAGGAAAAAGCGTCCGGTCATGTACTGTTTCCGGTAGAAAATCAGCCCCGGTTGATGCCCTTTTCCCGGGAATGCAGGGTGTTTTTTTGAGAAAAGACGATGTTCTCGAAAACTTTTTTATTTTTATTTTGTAATATAATGAAATATATAATTATTTTTACTTTTTAAACGATGCGGCATGGAGAAGAAGTATCGTTCTTAAACGACCTTTTTTCAGAAAGACACAGCGAGAGAGGGAAAAAATTTTTTATATTAATATATTGAAATAATAAATTAAAATTATTTTTTTCTCTTGTATTGCGAAAAGATGTTGACATGATTTTCTCATGAGTCAATAATGAGCTCGGTAACATTTTTATAATCAGGAGGAAAAATTAAAGTTTTTTATCTTCTTGCCACCTCTAACGTGTTTTTGGAGGCATTATGTTGAGACTAAGCAGAAAGTATCTTGCGTTCCTGCTGGCGGCCATGACTTTTCTGGCGGTTCCTTCCCTCGGAAATGCCGATGGCGTCATGGACAAACCGGTCAATCTGAAAGTACAGGTTTTGCCCATAGGCACATCGTGGTACATGTTCGGCGCCACATATTCCAAGGTTCTTCAGGAAGCTCTTCCGGCTCAGTCCATTGTGGATGTCGTGGCCAAGGGCGGGGGCGTGGCCAATATCATCGCCGTGCAGCAGCATAAGGCGGATGTGGCTCTTGCCAATCTCATCAGCACGGTCTGGGCATGGAACGGGGATAAGGATGTCTTCAGGGGCAAGAGCTACCGGGATGTAAGAGCGCTTGCCGGCGGCCTGAACTCCGCCTGGCTGACGCCGTGCGTTCGGGCGGAGTTCTTCGAGAAATATCATATCAGCAGTCTGGACGAAGTGTTTACGAAGAATATTCCCGTGCGCATCGTCATGAAGCCCAAGGGGGCTACGGTGGTGACGCTGGCGTACAAGCTGATAGAAAGCATGGGGTCCTCCAGCGAAAAAATCCGTGAAGCGGGCGGAGAAATCATTCATGTCTCTCCCGAGCAGGCGGAATCCCTCATGCGCGACGGGCAGGCCGACATTTATTTTGAAGCGGGCATGCCCAATCATCCGACCATAAATTCCATCTCTCTCACGACGGATGTCGTTTTCCCGGAACTGCCTGAGAAGTTCATCAGAGACTGCGAGGCTCAGGGCCTTGTCCTCAGCCGGATGCCGCAGTGCTTCAAGGGACAGGTGAAGCCCCTCTCCTCCTTCGACATGGGAACGGTGCTGCTCGTCCATAAGGACATGAGCGACGACATGGCCTATTTCCTGACCAGAATAGTATGCGAGCAGAGGGATACCATTGCCGCTGCTCATAAGGCATGGGAGGACTTCATCCCCGACCAAGGCTGGAAGCAGGCGAATACGGGCATACCGCTGCATCCCGGCGCAGAGCGTTACTACAAAGAGCGCGGCTGGATGTAGTTTCTTCCGCTTCCTTCTGCCGCAGGCCCTGTGACCTGTCCTACGAGGTGTTCCATGCTTGTGGAAACATGTCTGACCTGGGTTAAATTCCTCCTCGGTTCGGGATGGCTGCTCTGGCAGTTCTACCTGATCAGTCATCCCTTTCCTCCCATGATACAGCAGCCTGTTCATGTGCTGTTCGCCCTGTCCATGGTGCTTCTGTGGGTTCCTTTAAATCTGTCGTGGATGGATAAGCGCCTCTCCCGCTTCATTGATATACTGCTTCTGCTGCTCGTGGCTGCCTCGGCATGGTACATTTTCAGTCAGGAGCCTCGGCTTACGTCGCATATGGAGACGGTGGACCCCATCTATCCGCTGGATATGGCTTTTTTCCTTATCATGTGCGGAGTGCTGATTGAGTGCGTGCGCAGAGTGGTGGGCTGGTCGCTGCTCGGCGTCATCTTCCTGTTCGTCCTGTATGCGGTCTTTGGCCCCTGGTGCCCCGGATGGCTGAGGTTCAGCGGGTTTTCGCTCGAAGAGATGGCGGAGTTCTGTACCATGACGCCCAACGGAATATTCGGAACGACGACCATCACTTCCGTTCTGTATGTCTTCTACTTCATTGTCTTCGGCGCCGTTTATGCGGCCATCGGCGGCAGCAGGCTTTTCATAGATATGGGACTTTCCTGCGTCGGCAGGGCGACCGGCGGCGCAGCCAAGGCTTCCATCATCTCTTCGTGTCTTATGGGTTCCGTAAGCGGTTCAGCGGTGGCCAACGTGGCCTCGACCGGTGTGTTCACCATTCCGCTCATGAAAAGTTCCGGCCTTTCGGGGGAAAGGGCCGGCGCGGTGGAGGCGCTGGCCTCCACCGGAGGCCAGCTCATGCCTCCGGTCATGGGAGTGGTCGCCTTTGTCATGGCGGAACTTCTCCAGAAAGACTACGGCTCCATAGCCCTGGCCGGGCTCATACCGGCCTGCGCCTATTATATGGCGCTGTTCTGTCAGGTGGATTTGGAAGCCCGCAAGACGGGTATGGGCACCATCAGGGAGGATAAGACCGTGGCGAAGGAACCCATCGTTCCGCGTCTGTATCTGCTTATTCCCCCGGTAACGCTTGTAGGTCTGTTGTGCCTGGGGTATTCCGCCACCCTTTCCGCCTACTATGCCACGCTGATATGTATTCCCACCGCCTTTCTGCGTCGCAGGACATGGCTTACCCTGCGTCATGTCCGCGACATTCTGATGGATGCGGGAAAACAGGCGGGCATAGTGGCCGTTCCCATTGCAGCCATCGGTCTCATCGTCGTCATCGCGGTGCAGTCCAATCTGGCGCTCAAGTTTTCCACGCGCCTCATGGATATAAGCGGCGGCACGCTGGCCGGGGCCCTGATTCTGGTCGTGCTCGGCTGCCTCATCATGGGTATGGGGCTGCCTACCGTAGCGGCGTACATTATTGGAGCGGTGCTGTTCGTGCCCGCGCTGAAAGAGCTCGGCATTCACGAGCTGTCCGCACACTTTTTCGTGATGTACTACTGTGTGCTCTCCATGATTACTCCGCCGGTGGCACTGGCCTCCTATACGGCAGCCGGACTTGCCAAGGCGGATACGACGAAAACGGGTCTGGAAGCCTTCAAGATGAGCATCGTCGTCTTTCTGATTCCCGTGGCCGTCGTATTCGACTCCTCGCTCCTTTTTGAAGGGCCGGGGATGGGAATTCTGGCAGGGGCGGTCTCACTGCTGCTTTCCTGCTGCACTTGGTCTGCCACCATAGTGGGCTGGCTGAAGTATCCTCTTCATGTTGTGGAGCGCATATTGCTGGGAAGTCTTTCTCTCGGGGTCATCATTGCTCCCACGGGGTCCCTCGAATGGCTTCTCATGTTCCCTGCGTTGTTGCTGTTCATAGTCTGGCTGCTGTTTTTCAGGTCCCGTTTCATGAAAAAAACGGGCTCTGCGGCCTAGGTGCTCTTTTACCCTTTTGTGAGGTTATATGACTGCTCCATCTTTCCGTGCGCAGGGTGTCATACCTGCCTGTCTGCTTCCTTTTCATGACGATTTCAGCATTGACGAACAGGATTTCCGAAGACATCTGAACTTTCTGAGTGCAATCAGGGGCGTCACCGGCATTTGCGTCAACGGACACAGTTGTGAAGTCCATACGCTCTCGGCCGACGAGAGAAAACGGGTGATTGATATCGCCGTCGACGAGGTGGGAGACCGTATGCCCATCATTGCCGGCGTCTATGCCAATGGAAGCCTCGAGGCTGCGGAACAGGCGAGAGCGGCTCAGCGTCACGGAGCGTCGGCCCTGCTGGTGTTTCCTTCCTACAGCACCATCAAGGGGGGAAAGCTGCGGCAGGATATGTCAAAAACACACGTCCGGTACATAGCGGAAGCCTGTGACCTTCCTCTTATCCTTTTCCAGTATGCCTACGCTACAGGGCAGAGCTACGAGTTCGATACGCTGGTGGAGCTCTGTGAGGAAATACCTTCCATCGCAGGCATCAAGGACGGTATCGGCGACCCCATGCGCCATGCCCGGCATATTCACGACCTGCACGGTCTTTCCCGCCGCGTCAGCGTGCTCTCCACGCACAGCACATGGCTTCTGGGCTCGCTGTGCATGGGCTGTGACGGACTCCTTTCCGGGGCGGGAAGCGTCATCGCCGACCTTCAGGCGGCCATGTTCGATGCCGTATCCCGGCACGACCTGCAGCGCGCGCAGCAGCTCGATGAGCGTATGTATCCCATAGTACAGAAGTTTTATGCGGCTCCATATCTTGATATGCATAACCGCATGAAAGAAGTGCTTGCCTGCATCGGCCGTCTGAACCGCGCCGTCGTCCGTCCTCCGCAGTGCCGGATAACGGAAGAGGAGAAGGCGGAGCTTTTGGCCATGGCAACACAGGCGGGACTTACGGCTGTGGGAATGAAGGGACTTGACTGGTAGAGTCTTCTTCAACGAGGAAACCTCTTTTGCCGAGTCATGCCCGGCAAAAGAGGTTTTTTCTGCAGGTGCATACGCCTTTCTCTGATGTATGTCGTCTGGTTCCGCGCGGAAACATGGTCCGGAAGCGGCGTTTTCGCCGGTCTCTTTCGTTTCTGCCTGTTGACAGCGGAGTGGCTGCCGTCTCTGACGGAGAGGACGGTGCCTCAGTCATAGGAAAAGACACAGGAGAAAGCTGACTGCGGTAACGATGCTCCGTCCCGCACGGGACGCTCCATGAATGTGATGATTCGTCCGGAGGAAAACGACAGGCACGGGAACATCCGGCAGAACCGGTCGTTTCACCATCAGAAGAAGGACGTTTACTTCATCCCGTTCAGCTCAAAGGGCTTCTGCATGCCGAACCAGAACTGAAAGGCCCGGTTCCATTCGGCGAAGGAGGGTACGGTGTCGTCCGGCTGCGCGCCGGGGGGCAGGGCGTTGCCCTGAAGGTCGATTTCGTTGTTGGCCAGCTCCTGCACCCAGCCGTGGAAGAAGTCGAGACTGCGGCGGAAGTCGGCGTCACCGGCAAGAGCGTTCATCCGGGCCTCAAATTCGGCCGTGCCGGGACGTATGCCGGTTTTTTCGCCCAGCCAGTCGAAAATCACGTCTCTGGAGCGCTCCATGGAAATGAGCTGCCCTTCCATGGCGTCGAGAATTTCGGCAAGCTCCGGCTCTTCCTCGCGGGAGCGGGCGGCCACGTCCGCGGGCACCGCGAGCAGGGCGTCCATGGACTCCACGGCGATTTCCCTTTCCGGGGAAGCCTGCATGGGAGAGCCGTTTTCCGGTCCTTCCACGTCCTCAAGAAAATAGAAGCGCAGCCAGTGCTCATAGCGCATGGCTTCAAGAAACAGGTCGGCAAAGGATGGGGTCATGGCGTATCTCCCTTGGATGAACTGCCTTGCGGCACAGAGTTTTTTCTAAGGGTACGGACGGATATGTCAAGCGTAGATTCTCCCGCTGACCTTTCGTGCGGAAAGAGGAGGGACTTTTTGGTCAAGGCCGGAGGGAAGAGCGTTTTTGCGGCGATGGGAAAGGGGCGGCAGGGAACCCGCGGAAATGCCGGGATTTCTCCGGCGGGCGCGGGCGCGGCGCTTGCCATTTGCCGTCTCCTTTGGCACTATCAGACGACATCATAAAGGGGGTTGCGATGGACTTTCTTCCCATCAGACGCGCTCTTCTGAGCGTGACGCATAAGGACGGACTTGCGGAATTTGCCGCGTTTCTCCACAAAAAGGGCGTCGAGCTGGTTTCCACCGGCGGCACCATGAAATTTCTGAAGGACCAGGGCCTTCCCGTGACGGCGGTGAGCGAAGTCACCGGCTTCCCTGAAATCCTGAACGGCCGTGTGAAAACCCTGAATCCGCGCATTCACGGCGGCATCCTTGCCGACAAGGACGTGCCGGAGCACATGAAGACGCTGGAAGAGTTCGACATCAAGCCTTTCGACCTCGTAGTCGTGAACCTGTACGACTTCAAGTCCGCGCTGGAAAAGCACCTCGACCCGCTTGCCATGGTGGAGGAAATCGACATCGGCGGACCCTGCCTGCTGCGCGCATCTTCCAAGAATTTCAACAGCATCCTTGTGCTGTCCGACCCCTCCTACTATGCCGAAGCCATGGAGGAAATCGAGAAGGGCGGCGTGAGCATCGAGTTCCGCCGCCGCATGGCCGCGGCCACCTTCCGCACCACGTCCAACTATGACGACATGATTGCCACCTGGATGGCCGGAGGCGTACAATAGCCGCCCGCATCGAAGGCAATACCGCCGGACTCAAGCCCAGCGAGCTGAAAGCGCTCACCAGGCTGGGACAGCGCCGCTACCCGCCTCAGGGGGGCTACAGCCCCGAACAGGCGCGTGAACTTGCGGCGCTCTCCCGCCTGCTGTCGCGGCAGATCGGACTCGCGCTGGACAGGCAGGGCCGGGTAAGCATGGTCATCGTCGGGGACGCCTCCTCCATTCTCATCCCCGAACTTCCCCATGTCCGTACGGGCGCGGGCCGTCTGCGCGGTCTGCGCCTTCTTCATACGCATCTTGTTCCCGAAGGTCTTTCCCATGAAGATTTGATGGACCTTCTTTTTCTGCGCCTCGATTCCGTGAGCGTGCTTACCGTGGACGACTGGGGGCAGCCCGGCTTTTTCCAGAGCGCGCACCTCATGCCGCCCGCGCCGGGGCAGGAGGATTCGAGTTACTCCGTCGGCAGCATGCTTTCGTGGGACAGGGTGGACATCGACTTCACCCGACAGGCGGAAACGCTGGAAGAGGAGTTCGGCCGCGTTCTTGACGATGCCGTGAGTACCGGCGAGGAGGAAGGCGCGGAGCGGGCCGTGCTGGTCTCCGTGTCGCTTGCGCCGCGCGCCGTGCAGGAGCGGCACCTCGCGGAACTTGCCGAACTGGCCCGCACCGCGGGGGTCACGGTGACGGGCAGTATGATTCAGCGCGTGGCCGCCATCCATCCCCGTCATATTCTGGGTCGCGCCAAACTGGCGGAACTGGAAGTCATGGCGCTTCAGGGGCAGGCGTCTCTCGTCATCTTCGACGGGGAACTCAGTCCCGCGCAGCTCAACAGTCTGTCCGAGCTGACCGAGCGCCGCGTCATGGACAGAACGCAGCTCATTCTCGATATTTTTGCGCGCCATGCCGTCACCCGCGCAGGCAAGCTGCAGGTAGAGATGGCGCAGCTGCAGTATTCCCTGCCGCGCCTTGCCGGGCGTCACCGCTCCCTCGACCGTCTTGCCGGCGGCATTTTCGGCAACAAGGGACGGGGTGAAACCAAGCTGGAGCTGGAGCGCCGTCGTATCCGCGAGCGCATCACCCGCATCCGCAGGGATCTGGAGGAACTTCGCCGTCAGCGCTTCCACACGAGGGCCCGCCGTGCAAGACAGGGCCTGCCGCTTGCTGCGCTGGTAGGCTATACCAATGCGGGCAAGTCCACGCTCTTGAACGCCCTGACGAAAGCGGACGTGCTGGCGGAAAACAAGCTCTTCGCCACACTGGACCCGACCACCCGCCGCCTGCGTTTTCCCAAAGAGCGGGAACTGGTGCTTGCCGATACCGTGGGCTTCATCCGTTCCCTGCCCCGGGAACTGACCGAGGCTTTCCGCGCCACGCTGGAAGAACTGGAGGCCGCCGATCTGCTCATCCATGTGGTGGACGCCTCGCATCCCGAGCGCGACCAGCAGATGGAGGCGGTGGAGCGCGTCCTTGCGGAAATGGGTTTGCAGCACGTTCCGCGCGTCACGCTGCTGAACAAGTGGGACGCCGTGCCCGCGGACGAGAAGGTGCCGCTGCTTCTCGACAGGCCGGAGGCCGTTGCCGTTTCCGCCCTGACCGGAGCAGGGCTGGAAAAGGCCACTGCGGCCATTGAACGGCGCATGTTCGACGAAGGGGCGTGGCAGCGCCGCGACCCGCAGACTTGGGAAGAATTTGAAAAGCAGGGCAAGGCCAGAAAAAAGCGCGTCGAGGAAGAGAAAAGACTTGACGACACCGAGCCTTTTCGATAACTAACACCAACGCAGTACGTCCCCATCGTCTAGCCGGCCCAGGACAGCGGCCTTTCACGCCGTCAACGGCGGTTCAAATCCGCCTGGGGACGCCAAATTTAGGTACAAAGAAGAATGCCAAGGTCCAAAAGACCTTGGCATTCTTTGTTTTTTCTTTCCGGTACGGTTTCCCGAAGTCCAGCCTTGTCCGCTTGCATCCAAACATTTTATAGGTATATCCGTAGGTAGAAATGTGGTATGACATTTCTGATACCTACATGAATAACCGCGCGGAATCAAAAATATTTTTATCCATGTGGGTATCCCTTCGTCCAACGACAGCCAGGGAGTACCCATGCCTCTTACCGATACCCATATCCGCA
>CASFUJ010000056.1 GCA_949297645.1 uncultured Desulfovibrionaceae bacterium | reverse complement strand
GATACGATATTCATCATCACCTGGACAATTCGCTCCCGGTCAGCTACAATATCCGGCAGTCCGGGCTCCAGATCCAGGGTGAGGGTGTGGCTGTGCCGCTGTGCCTCCATGTAGACGGCGTTGTAGAGGTCCTGCACCACATCCCCAAAGGAAAAGCGGCCCAGCTTGAACTCATCCCGGTTGGAGTCAAACCGGGACAGGGTCAGCAGATCCTGAACAATGTGGGTCATCCGCTCACTCTCATTGAGAATAACACCCAAAAATTTCTTTTCCATCTCCGGCGCGATCTCACCGGCGGAGTCGGCCAGAGTCTCGGCGTAGGAGTGAATATTGGTCAGGGGCGTACGCAGCTCATGCGCGGCATCGGAAAGGAAGGAACGCTCCCGCGTAAGCATGGCGTTTGTCCGGGCGAAAAAGCCGTTCAGGGACTCCGCCATGGGCAGCACTTCCGAGGGCAGACGCGCGGTATCGAGCAACGACGCGTCTTCCGGTCTGTGCGAACGAAGCTCCGAGGCCAGGGCATGCAGCGGCGCAAGTTCCCGCGTCAGAAGCACGAACAGCCCGGCCAGCAGCACAGGCAGCAGTATGAGCCAGGGCAGAATCTGTCCTTCCAGCATTTCCAACGCCATATCCGTGCGGTAGTCCAGCTCCTGCCCCACTGCAATGACATGTCTGCCGTCCCGGGAATTCACCCATAGTATGCGCCAGATATCGTCATCGTCATACAGAGGAGCGTTGACAAAGCCCCGCCTGACAGGCTCGTAGGCAAAACGTCTTCCCTTCTTTCCATCCGTGAGCAGTCTTTTCCCGTCCGGGGAAAACAGGGCGAAACCGATGGCCTCCTCTTCCAGGCTTCCCACGGCATGCTTGTCCGCGCCGGGCAAAAGCTCCTTGAGGGAAGGCATGGCGCCAAGGTCGCCGCTCACGTCGGCCACGGCCAGAGCCTTGGCCACCACCATCTGCTGGGAGTCGAAAAATTCGTCGATGTATTCCCGGCACGTCTGCCAGGAGAAAAAGGCCGCCGTCAGCCACGCCGCAGCCATGAACAGGGAAAAGAACACGCTGAGCCGCATGCGCAGGCTCTTTTTACTGACGGGAAGCGCCAGTACCCGACGCCACAGCGCAAAAGCCGCACTCCGGGCGCAACGAAACAGACCGGGCATGCTCCTGTAAAGCCGCCGCACCGCTCTTTCGAGTGTTCCCGCCAGTCTGCCGGATATGCCTGAAAACCGGTCCGCCATCCGTCTCATGGTCTTTCCTCCACAGCTTTGCGCCTTCCGCCGCGTCACGCGCCCGCCTGCACAGGCTGTTCCGCTTCTGAACGCGTCCATGCCCTGCCGTTTCCGTATGACAAAAAGACACGAAAAGAGTATCGCCGCGGAAACGACAAAAGACTCCGCAAGGCCCCTCTTCACCTGCCCGTCTCCGCTTCGACGACGAAAAATGCCGCAAGCTCGCCTGCACGGCCTCGTTCCCGGCAGCGTCATACATGGGCGTTCTCGCGAGGAACCGGCAAACGCGCAGGGGCTCTTTCCGGACATCGGCCGGAAAAGGCGCGTCACGCGCGTGCGGAACGGGCCTTCGTCACCCGTTGAACCGACATGCGCCCTTCCGCGCGCCTTCACAACCCATATTACGTTTTCTTCCGCAAGACATCCAGTCCGAAACCGCCTGTTCATGAGCACGGAACCCGCCGCGTCTTAAAAAAGCCGAGCTTCCCCGGACGGAACACGCCTGCACGACCCGGCAACGGCAGAAACGCAGACCCTTCGATACCGGGAAGACGATGCGCGCGCTGCAATGCTGCGTCCTTCAGGCGCAGGCCGGAACCGTATGTTGCAAAAGCGTCGGGAAGGTACCGTTTTCAGGCTTCGCCCAGCGTGTACCCCACGGAATGGACGGTCTTTATGAATCCTGTTCCCAGCTTGCGGCGTATGCGGTGCACCAGTACCTCCACGGAATTGCTGCTCACCTCCTCTCCCCAGGGATACAGCTTTTCCTCGATGGCGCTGCGGGAAAGCACGCTCTGCCTGTTGAGAAGCAAAAGCTCCACCAGCATGACTTCCTTCTGGCCCAGAGCCACGGGCTGTCCGTTCAGGGATACCGTTCTGGAGAGAGGGTCGAAGCCGACGGCCCCATGGGAAAGAACATGCGAGGAGACGCCGTGTCTGCGTCGCACCAGCGCGCGCAGGCGGGCCGCCACCTCGTCGAGGTCAAAGGGCTTGCCGAGATAGTCGTCCGCCCCGAGGTTGAGTCCTTCCACGCGCTGGCTGATGGCGTCCCTTGCGGTAAGGATGAGCACGGGCACGTCGGAACCGGCAGCGCGCCAGGCGCGCAGAACATCCAGTCCGTCCATGCCGGGCAGCCCGAGGTCGAGAATGACGGCGTCGTACTCGGCCGAGGACAACGCCTGCATGCCAAGCGGTCCCTCACGGAACCAGTCCACCGCAAACCCCATGGCGGGAAGCCCCATCCGAAGGCCGTTGCCTATGAGAACATCATCCTCCACCACCAGAACCCGCATGTATCACCTCTTTTTTCCGGCGTTTCCCCATGGGGAAACGCCGGAGGAAAACTACTTCTTGATGATTCTGTCCACGTCAATCTCAAGCTCGGTCCAGTCCTTGTCCACTTCGCCGTAGATTTCCACTATGTCGTCCGGGCCCACGGTCTGGCCCTGCCAGCGCTTGTTCTCGATTTCCACGTTGATGGTACCGGTGTCGTCCCTGAAGAGATAGTGCTTGCCGCCCAGATGCTGGACGATGCGGCCGCGAAGGGTGACGTGCGTATCGTCACGCATGCTCTTGGCCTGCTCCACGGTGCTGACGGCGGGACCGGGGCCGGTATAGCCGCCCATATACGTGTTGGTGTAGCCTCCGCCCAGATTGTTGGCAAGGGCGTTCGAAGCTCCGAGAACGAAGAGCAGCGCGCAGGAGGCGGCCAGCGCCGCGGGCAGACGGGATATGCGGCGGGAAGAGGAAACGGAACGGTTATTCAGAAGAACGGGATGCATGGTCATGATGGCCTCCGATAGATTTGTTGAGAGTTCACTTTCAATGTGAGGTCAGTAAACCAACGGAAACTTACACCATCCTTACATGAGAAATATTTTTTCCACTTTTCTCTTTTTCTGAAGATTTTCCTCCCCCCTTCATGAGGAAACGTATCGGACTCTTTGTAAAAAATATATAAAAATCAAAATATTATAAAAATTATAAATCCATCCTATCCTCTTCCAGAAAAGGGTCCGACCGGATAAATTCTGCATTGCCTCAAAGAAAAGGACGGAAAAACCGCCCTTTTCTTACGCAATCCGTCAGAAATCCCTTACCGCCTCATCTCGAAGCGCCGCCCCAGCCATGCCCAGAAGCAGGAAATCATGAGATACATGGCCGCGGTGACAAGCCACAACTCGAACGTCATGCGGGAGACGGCCATCACTTCCAGGCTCTGGAACGTCAGTTCCGGCAGGGAGATGGCCGAGGCCAGCGCCGTCTCCTTGAACACGGAAATGCACTGTCCCGTGAGCGGCGGCGCCATGAGTCTGAGCGCCTGCGGGCCGATGACCCAGCGCATCTGCTGCCAGCCGCTCATGCCGAGAGACGCCGAAGCGTCCCACTGCGTTCTGTCCACGCCCTCCAGCGCGCCGCGTACGATTTCCGCCACATAGGCCCCGGAATAGATACCCAGCGTGAGCACGGCCGCGGCCATGCGGTCCATCTGTCCGGCAGGCGCAAAAAGCGCCCCGCACAGGCTCTGCGCCCAGTCCGGCCAGGAGGACACGGTATCTTCCACATACAGAAACGGCTCCGTAAAGAAGGACCCCGCGAAGAAGTACACCAGAAAAAGTATGACCAGCGGAGGGGTATTGCGCAGAACCGTGATGTACAAGGCGGCCGGCAGGGCCGCCATCCCGCGCTGCCTTGCGGAAAGAACGCCTACGAGCGCGCCCGTCGCCAACGCCACGAGCAGGGACCACACACCCAGCCGCAGCGTGCCGAACAGCCCCTTGAGGAGCATTCCGGCCTGCCACGCTCCGGAAGCATCGCGGGAAACGATATAGGGCCAGAGCGCGGCCCAGTTCCACTCATGCTGCGTCACGGTCAGGACGCGCCAGCAGAAGGCCGCCGTCAGAAAAACGGCCGCCGCGGCAAAAAGGGCGTCCCAGCTGTTCAGCTTTCGCCAGGAGCGCGCCGGGGAATGCCCGGGAATGAAGTTCAGTTGACCCTGCTCTGCCATGCGTCGGACTTGAACCAGTAGTTGCGGCGTTCCTGAAGCCAGCCTTCCTCTTCCACAAGGCGAATCCAGCCGTCGAACACGTTGAGCGTATCGAAATCCCCCTTGGGAACGGCAAAGGCCACAGGCTGCATGGCCAGCCCGGTTTCAAACTTCTGCACCAGCCTGTCGCCATGGCGCAGCGTCTCCATGGCGGGAAGCGGCGCGCTGGACACAAAGGCATGGGCGCGACCGGAAAGCACCTCCTCCACGGCGGGAGCCTCGTCGTTGAACATGCGAAGCGTCGCTTTCGGGAAGAGCCGGGCCGCGGCCGCGGCCGCCGTGGTTCCGGTACGCACGGCAATGGTCACACCCTCGCGGTTCAGATCCTCAAGCTTCTGAATATCGGCGGACTTTTCCCGGTTCAGCGTCAAATCCACATAGGCGTGGTCGTAGGGAATGGAAAAATTGACCGAAAGCAGACGCTGAGGCGTGATGCTCATACTTCCGATGATGACGTCGAACTTGCCGGAAAGCAACGCGGGAATAATGCCGTCCCAGTTCGTAGGCACGAGCTGGAGCTTGACGCCGAGGTCTTTTGCCAGCCTTTCCGCCACGTCGATCTCAAAGCCGATATACTTCCCTTCCTTATCCTGCATGGCCCACGGAACAAAGGAGGAAAAGCCCACGCGCAGCGTGCCGCGCTGCACGACCTTGTCCACAACGGAATCGCGCGGGGCGGCAGCCCCGGAGGAAGGCAGACAGAAGGACAACCCCAGAACCATGAAAATAGCGGTGAGAAGGTGTTTCATACATGCTCCTTTCTTTCCAGAAGCCGGGCAGGAATACTGACCAGCGAGGTGAGAAAAAGATAGACGACTGCGACAAGCAGCCACATTTCAAAACTGAGGAAGGTATCGGTAATGATGACGCGGGCGCGCATGGTCAGATCAGCCACGGCTATGGCACTGACCAGAGAGGTATCCTTGACGAGAGACACAAGCTGTCCCGCCAGCGCGGGCAGAGACTGCCGCAGTGCCTGCGGCATGACCACGAGCCTGGCCGCCAGGTGCACGCTCATGCCGAGACTCATGGCCGCCTCCCACTGCCCGCGCGGCACGCTCAGAACGCCCGCACGGAAAATTTCCGCCACATACGCCCCTTCAAACAGACCGAGAGAAAACACGGCCGCAGTAAAAGGCCCCATGCCGAGCACCGGAGCCGCCACGAAATACACCATGAAAAGCTGCATGAGAAGCGGTGTATTGCGCAGCGCGCCGAGAAGGAGAAAGGCCAGGGTGCGCGCCACGGGAGAGGAAGACAGGCGCATGGCCGCAAGCAGCGCGCCCGAGGCTACGGAAAGAGCAAGAGACGCCGCCGTAAGACGCAAGGTGACGCCGAGCGCCTCAAAAAGTACCCCGGGCTGAAACGTCCCGTCTTCCCACACGCCCACAAAGCGCCATACTCTGTACCACTGCCATCGGTACTGCTCGGACGCGGTATCGACAAGCCACCATCCGAACGCCAGCATGAGCGCCAGAAGCAGGGCAGGTCTCCAGAGAGCCCTGATGCGCCGCCTGCGGGCATACTCGACACACAAGTCCGCCATGACGTCAGCGGCTCAGCGAGGTCTGCTTCAGTGAAGAGCCCTCTTCCAGTTTCCGTTGCATGGAACGACTGTCCGGCGCCTGCGTCACTGTGGCCTGTCCCTGCATGAACTCCGCGGCGCTGCTTTCCGCAAGTTCTCCGGCCGAGGCGTCGTTCAGCACGGTCACCCTGTCGTACACATGTTCAAGCACCATGAGTACATACGGCTGAAGCACCGGCGCTTCCAGGTCGGTGACGACGAGGTAGTATTCCCGGAACTTGCGCGGAGCATCGCTGTATCCGGTACGGCAGAGCACAAGCCAGTCGTCCGTACCGTCGTTGTTCCAGTCCGTCACGGCCACAAGCTCCAGAACCACGCGGTTCATGCCCTGCTCCAGAATAGCGCGATTCTCCTCCAGCTTCACCTTCGCCTCGGACGTAAGCATGGCGCGGAAAGTCGGCGGCAGGGGAACACGGGAATTCGGGAAGCGGAAGGCCGGGGAGAGTCTGTCCACCAGCGTCTTTCCGGCCTCCTTCGGACGAATGGAGAAAAACGGAGAATACCAGTCGCCGCTCTCGTTCACCATGTTTTTCTTCAGCATCACGGGACGCATGGCACGGGACATGGCCACGAACTCACCGCCGTTCACCGCATCCACCAGACGGCTTTCCCGGGGCGCGCAGCCGGAAAAAAGAGAGAGGCCCGCCAGCATGGCGAGGCAGGCACATACCTTGTTCATGACGTTTCCTTCTTCTGAGAGACACCGGTCCGGCGGGAGGTCTTCTTTTCAGGCGTATCCTTCACGCCGCAACGCGGACACAGCGCGGCAAGCTCACACCTGTCGCAGGCGGGCTTTCGCGCATCGCACACATCGCGCCCGAACCAGACCAGACGGTGATTCACATCCCCCCATTCCGCGCGGGGAAATATCTGCATGAGGTCCTTCTCTATCTTCACCGGCTCGGTATGTTCCGTAAGCCCGAGGCGGAAGGACAATCGTTTGACGTGCGTGTCCACGGCCAGCCCCTGATTGAGGCCGAAACCGCCCCACAGCACCACATTGGCCGTCTTTCGGGCCACTCCGGGAATGGTGATGAGTTCCTCGATGGTCTGCGGGACCTGCCCGCCGAACACCTCGGTCACGCGTCTTGCCGCCCCCAGCAGGTTTTTCGCCTTGTTATGATAGAATCCCGTGGGACGTATCACTTCCTCAAGCTCCTCCTGCGCGGCCGCGGCCAGTGAGGCAGGATCCGGCCAGCGGCGGAAAAGCTCCGGCGTAATGGTGTTCACGCGCGCGTCGGTACACTGGGCGGCAAGCACCGTGGCTACCAGAAGCTCCCAGGGACTCGCATGGTCGAGCATGGTTTCCGGCTCGGGATAACGCTTCTTCAGAAGCGTCAGAATGTCGGCCGCGCGTTCCGTCCTTTCCTTTTCCGTTTTCTTCATCCCGTATTCCTTATTGAGGAAATTGCCTCCCCGGCAACGGAACAGACCATACGCAAGGGTCGAATCCCCGCTTCCGAAAAGAAGCCCGAAAATCATCCTCTATTCACCAGCGCAAATCAACCGTTATTTTACCGGTCCGCTCCTGTCGGAAACGGTGTCCTCAAAAAATAAACCAGCAGAAAAAGCCTTGCGTCCCAAGAGGTTTCGACGAACCCCATCGTCTTGCGCGTTACAGGACGGAACCGCTCTTCCCCGCCCCGTTCACGAAAAGCATCACGCCGGAACCGCTCTTCTTCAAAATATCTCCGACGTCGGACGTCGTAAAAAGCGAGAAGCAAAGACCAGCCGGATACGGAGGAATGTTCCGTTGATTTTGTTCGATGTCAAATCATTTATATCGAACCAGACATGCCGTCAAGAGAAAAGCAGCGCCCCGGCCGGACCGATATGCTTCTCATTTCGTCCACGTCCGCACCGGATAAAAAAACACCCGAAAACAGGATGCTGACAGGACCGGATGCAGGTTGAATTTTCTCACTCACCGTTCCCCTCCAGTTTTCTCTTCCGCCCCTGTTCCTCGTTCACTCCCTTTTCCGCTTCACAGTGCCTTTTCTTCAGCAACGCGTACTTGTCAAAGCCCCCCGCATGCCGTTAAAAAAAAGAACGCCCCCTTTTCATCCTGCGAACCTATCCTTACGGAGCCTTCTGCATGATTCACCTTTCCGGTTCTCTCGCCTTCGACCGCATCATGACCTTTCCCGGCCATTTTGAAGAACATATCCTGCCAGAAAAACTTCACTTTCTGAATGTTTCCTTCCCCATCGACCGCCTTGAGGAAAAAATGGGCGGCACGGCTGGCAACATCGCCTATACCCTTGCCCTGTTCAAAGAGCGCTCCGCCATCTACAGCACCGTGGGCAAGGATTTCATGAACTACGGCAGAAGGCTTTCCTCCATGGGCATAGACCTGAACGGCGTGAACATAGACGAAAACGACTTCACCGCATGCTGCTACATCATGACCGACCAGAGCAGCAACCAGATAAACGCCTTCTCACCCTCGGCCATGAAGACCCCGGCCTTTCCGGGAAAAACGCCCGTCGTTGCCGAAGGCGACTGGGGACTCGTCGCCCCCGGCAATGTGGACGACATGGTGAATTTCCCGGCGTTCTACCGTGAGCACGGCATTCCCTATATTTTCGACCCCGGGCAGCAGATTACCGTTCTCGGCGGCGACCAGCTCATTTCCGGACTCACCGGAGCCTACGTTCTCATCGGCAACGACTATGAAGTGGAACGTATCGAAAAAATGACGGGTCTCAGCCGCGAAGAACTGCTGGAAAGAGTGGAATACCTCATCATCACCTTCGGCGCCAAGGGCTCCACCATCCTGCATAAGGGCGTCAAACCCTACGATATTCCCGCCGTGCCCGCCGACCCCGTTTCCGATCCCACCGGCGCGGGCGACGCCTACCGCTCAGGCCTGCTCAAGGGCCTGCACAGCGGTATGGGCATGGCCTTCTCCGCGCGTCTCGGCACGGTGGCCGCAAGTTTCTGCGTAGAGCAGTACGGCACGCAGCTGCACCAGTTCACGCAGGAAGAATTCCGGCAGCGCTACGAATCCGTCTTCGGTCCCATGCCGGTGCTGAACTAGACAAGGAGCGCTTCCCCGTCGGGAGCCGCGCCTCCCGGAAAATCTTCCGTCTCTTCCCGGACATACCGGCCCGCGCCTTACAGCGCGGGCTTTTGTCCATGAAAAGGGCCTCTGCCGAAACCCCGGCGAGGCCCTTTACTGCAAAAGAATGTCGTTCGACGGCTGAAAACGTGGGCGACCGCCCGTCCTCTGCCGGAGAAGCCTCCACCCGCCCGGCGCATCGTGTCCTCGGCCGTCAAAGTCCGCTCCGACACCGGAACCTCTCGCGGCTCACCGCTCCCACGGCAGACGGCCTTTCCCCAAAGTCCGTCTGCCTGCATCCCCGGCCCGTCCTCTGCGGACATGTTCGAAGGCTCAAAACTCCGCCTTCCGCTGGCGGCGTCAGTGCGGAAGCCTTCTCTAGAGCATTTTCAGTTTGAAATGCTTTGCATTTCAAACCATACGGCCTGTCGTTTCGCGGAAAAACGCGGTTTTTCCGCTCACTTTTGGCCGGGCGGCGCCGCGTCGCCGCCTCGTGTTTTACCTTTTTCAAAGATAAAACGCTCTAGCGCTCCGCGTCCACGTCCACGAAGGCAAACTTCTCCACGTCGAACAGGCCGCGGGCCGTAAGCTTGAGACTTGGTATGACGGGCAGCGCAAGGAAACTCAGCGTCATGAAGGCGTCCGCACCTTCCCAGATATGATAGTGGGAAGAGGCCATGTGCAGAAGATCCTTCAGCGCCGCCGCCACATCCTCCGCGCTCTGCTCGCTCATGAGTCCGCCCACGGGCAGGGGCAGCGCGCCCAGAAGACGCCCGCCGGACACCATGACGATGCCGCCTTCCATGCGCTCCAGCTCGCGCACGGCAAAAAGCATGTCCTCCTCGTTGTCGCCCGCCACCACAATATTGTGCGAATCATGGGCAATGGTGGTGGCTATGGCCCCGTTTCGCAGACCATAGGGGCCGTCAAGCAGTCCCACACCGATTTTACCCGTGGCGTGATGGCGTTCCAGCACGGCCAGCTTGATGAGGTCGGGGTTGCGGCGAAGTTCCACCTCGCCGTCCGGCCCCGTCACCACGGGGCGAACGATGCACCTGGTTATCAGCGAATGGGGCAGAAGACCGATGACTCTGGCCTTTCCCGAAGGTACGCGCACGGAAAACGGTTTTTCCGGCAGCGGAGCCAGCACCACGCTTCTGTGCAGCGCTCCGGCGTCCATGACGGGAAGGGTGCGCAGCATTCTTCCCTCCTGCGCCACCAGCTC
>CASFUJ010000055.1 GCA_949297645.1 uncultured Desulfovibrionaceae bacterium | reverse complement strand
CCAGAACACATGGGTACCTCCCGGGTGCCGGAGTTCCATGAGCATGCGCACGATGACCTGCCTTCTGGCCTCGTCCGGCGTGCCGGTAAGGTCCTCCCCGAGCCCTGCGTACGTCCACAGCACCAGCGGGTGCGGCGGCAGAGGGCGGCGGTTCTTCAGCGCAAGCCAGCTCTCGGGCCACGCCTCCACAGGCAGTGCGCCGGGGGTGGCCAGCACCGCGGAGGAAACTACGGAGGCCCTCCGTCCTGCTTCGGAGGACATCGTATGGGAAGAGGCCGCAACCGCCGGGCTCTGCGCAGGCTGAAAAGCCGGGCGCGGTCTCTCCTTCACCGGAGAAGAAGGAACCCGCAGCGTCTGATACAGGCTCCCCGCCTCCGCCGCAGCGGCACGGGGGCTCCCTGCCGCCTGCCCGTCAGAGGCGCTCTTCCGCTCCGTCGCGCGCAAGGCCAGAGCGCGCTCCTCACTATCGAGAAGCAGCGTGAACAGCCCGGCCCTGAGCCACGGGCGCGCTATGACGGAACCGCCCCTCATACGGAAAGCGTGCGGACCCAGTCGATGATTTTCCAGGCGACCTGCGGCTTGGGCATGTCGGGCCACACTTCGTCGCGCCCCTGGGCATCCGCCACATACACGCGGTTGGCCGCACGGCCGAAGCCGTCGAAAATACGGTTGCCCACAATCATGTCCGCGCCCTTGACCGCAAGTTTGTGATGAACGGCAAGGCCCAGCGCATCCATGTCCGGCACGCTTTCAGCGGCAAAGCCCACGATGACCTGCCCCTCCGATCGCTCCTCGGCCAGTGTGCGCAGAATATCCGCATTGGGCAGGAAGGAAAGGCTGAAGCCCTCTCCGGCCCTGTCCTTCTTGAACTTGCCCGGACCGTGCGGCTCCGGACGGAAGTCGGCCACGGCGGCGGTGAACACGCCCACATCCGCCGAAGACCACAATTCCCTTGCCTTTTCCAGCATCTGGGCGGCGCTCGTCACATCGTGACGATGGAAAGCCGCATCCTCCGGCATCCAGACATCCACCGGCCCGCACACGGCATGCACTTCCGCACCGCGCAGCCAGGCCGCCACGGCAATGGAAGCACCCATCACGCCCGTGGAACCGTTGGTCCAGAATCGGACGTCGTCCCATGTTTCGCGGGTAGGCCCGAGCGTCAGCATGACGGTTCTGCCTTCCATGTCCTGCGGCGTAAGCCCCTTGAGTCCGGCAAGGTAGATCATGCGCAAATCGGCAAGACGTCCCTGACCCTCGTCATGGCAGGCCACCACGCCTGAATCCGGCCCGACGAAGATGAAGCCCCTTTCGCGCAGCGTTTCCACGTTGGCCTGCGTGGCGGGATTACGCCACATGCGCGGGTTCATGGCCGGAGCCAGCACCACGGGACCGTCGAAGGCAAGCGCCTGCGCGGAAAGCATGTCGCAGGCCCGTCCCTGAGCCAGACGGGCCAGCATGTCCGCCGAGGCGGGAGCGATGACCATGGCGTGAGCGATCTGTCCCGGTTCAAGGTGTTCGAAGGGCGCTTCTCCGCTGAACATCTCGCCGTACACCGGCGAAGCGCCGAGCGCCTCGAAGGTGAGCGGCGTGATGAACTTCTGCGCGGCGGCGGTAAGCGTGGCGCTCACTCCTGCCCCGGTATCCTGCCAGCGATGCACCAGCTCCGCCGCCCGGAAGGCCGCCACGGAGCCGCACACGCCGAGGTGAAGCCTCTTGTCCGCAAAACGCTTGAACAGCAGATGCTTTTCCATGGCGCACCCTACTGGGAAAGTTTCGTCACCTGACCGGAAGACATGTCGGAGTACGGGGACGTGGAGGAACCGGAATAGCTGCTGCCGGAATAGGAGGACATGCCGCTGTTCACGGAATTGTGCACTTCGGGCACGAGGCTGAGGATATCCACGTTCACGCCGTTGACCACCCACACGTCCATGGACGTGTTCACCACGCCCTCACGGTAAAAGATGGCCGCATAATGGGGGGACTTTTCGTAAAGCTGTACGGAGCGCACGCCGACGCTGGAGCCGCGCAGCTGCCAGCCCTGACGAGCCATGTTCTGCATCATGACATTGGCCAGGGAGGTACCGTCCACACGGCCGCTGAAGGATTCGAGACCGAACTTGCTGCCGTCGGGCCCCACCGTCACCAGCGTTTCGGAAGGAATGGTGCTCATGGGAGCGGGAATGGGAACGTCACGGAACTGGGAAATATAGGTTTCGGTGATGCTGGGCTGCTCAAAGGGGTTGCTGAAGGAAGACATGTTGGAACAACCGGCAAGCATCAGGGCCGCAGCCAGTCCTGCGATCATCATACGGGCTTTCATAAAGACACCTCCGAAAAGGGAAGATAAGAGCGCAGAAATGAAAAAGCAGAAAAAGGGGGGAAATTTCTCCGTTTTCAATCCACAAATACCCTATGCTAAAAAGCATGGATGTGCAAACGCCTTCCGCGGCGGAAAAACAGGCCCTTTCAGCAGCCGCCTCCGCCGCCTCCACCGCCTCCGCTGCCCGCACCGCCTCCGCCGTCTCCTCCGAAGGAACTGGACGAGGACGCCGCCGAGGCCTGGGAACTTGCATGGGACGATACGCTTCTGTCCGCATCGGAGGAAAAGGCTCCGGCCACGGCGGGCGTCAGTTCCCGGACGCCGGACGCGGCAGCGGCGGAAAGCATGTCTGAAAAACGGGCGCCCCATGCCTGTTCAAGTCCGAGAGCCACGGCGTAGGGCAGAAGCTCACGGTAATGCTCAAGCGTACGGTCCGGCGGATTGAGCGCTGCAAGCGCCGGTCCTTCCGCCATGCGCATGTAAAGTTCCAGTCCCTCTATCCCGTCCAGCAGTGCGCGCGCTTCCTTCGTGGGCGCATCCATGATTAAAGAAAAGCACAGCGGTATCAGCAGCGCCGCCACGGTAAGTACGACTTCCATGGAGGTCAGAGCATCAAAAACGCCGCGGCCGACGCTTACGATGAAAAAGACGATAAACGCAAGCATGGCCGTCTGCACGATGAGCGCAAAGATAAAGGGCACATACCGGCCCGAACGGAAAAGGTCCGCCAAGATACGGACAAAACGCCGACCAAGGACAAACAGAAAAAGAATGGGCATCAGAACGCCGCCGAGGCCTTCCGGCAGCGCATCTCCCGTGAAGTATCCGAGAACGGCCGCAAGCAGCCCCATGGCTATCGTCATGCCGAGGAACATCCAGCTCGAGCCGAACAGTTTCTGCAGAATCCCTTCATTTCCGCTCTTCCACATCCTGCCGTAGTCGCGGTGAAGCTGGGCGGCCATGGCCCGGCGCATATCGTACAGCGCTTCGCCGTGCTCCCTGTCCACAGGCACACTTTCTTCCATGCACTCCAGAATACGATTCTCCTCGGCATGGGGAGAAGTCCCCGTGCCCCGTCTGAGCAGAAAACCGTCCTTCGCCTGACCTTCGATAATACAGCAGCCCCGGCCTGCCAGAGAGATGAGCGCCGCCCCGAAACAGCCGGGCGTCACGTTCGTCTTATGGAACAGATAGCCCGTCGCCGCCGGAGAAAGCGATTCTCCCGCTGTTCCGTCCTTTCCCCCGGAGCGCAGAAGCGGCGGATGAAAAAGAGGCACGATGACGCCCTTCTTCGGGTCGCGGCCGGTGAAGAACCAGACAAGGAAAAAATAAAGAAAGATTGCCGCATCCAGCAGCGCAAGCAACATCGTGCAGGACACCGCACCGGACGTCTTTTCCGGAACCACAAAGCCCTTCTGCCAGCCTGCGGCCACGGTGAACTCCTCGCCGGGCTGCACGGCGCGCTGCGCGACAAAACGCATGACAAGACGCCCGTCCGCCACCTCGTGCGTCATGGACACGGGAGACTGCCTGCTCCCGGGCGTCCCCAGCCAGGCCGCCTGTGCGAAAAACGGCGCGCCCGGAGGGCACAGCACCGTACAGGACGCTTCGTCCACGGGAGCTTCCCAGCCGCTTCCCGTGACGTTCCACGTCAATTCGTCGTTCTTTTCAAAAAGCCCCACCTGCCCCGTCATGCGGTAGGAGAGAAAGAACTCGTGCACGCCCGGCGCAAGCACCTTTTCCCTGTCGCGCTGGTACACCCGCACATGCTGCGCTTCCCGACGCACATCGTCCGCGGCCATTTTCCGTCCGTCCAGGCGAACATCAAGCACATCCATGGAAGCGCGTCCCTGCTCCTTCCAGCGCGTGACCACGGGAATATCCCGGAATATGCCGTGAAACTCCCCCTGTGCGGGAATCTCCACGCGCAGGGTTTCGCCGACCACGATGTCACCGTTGCCAAGCACCTCGATATCGGCATCGAAGCTGCGCACCTGCACGGGCGAGGCCAGAGCCTCCGCCGCCATGAGCAGACAACACGCCAGCGCCATGAACCACTGCTTCATCCTTTCCCCCTGCGACAAAGGGGAAGAAACGCTGCTCCCACGCCTCTTCCTGTATTCGTATCCGCCGTTTCGGACCGCGTCCGGCCGTATAAACGTCCGGCCCCATGACATGGCCCTGCCTGTGCGCAGACCGCAGGAGCACTTCCCTGCGGAACACTTTCAGCGTCCCTGCCCCGGGGCGCGACGCCTTCTCCTTCGAAGCCTGCGCTTCAACCAGTCATGAAGTCCCCGCTGCCCGGTCACGCATCGTTTCTGCGGTGCCGGGCGCACGCTTTGCAACCGTGCGCCCGGCACGGAACGAAGCCCCGGGTCTGTGCTGTGCGGTCAGAGTGCCGCTTCTGACCATGGAGTCCGGGGAAAATGCAGGACGGCCTGCCGGTACGCAGGCAGACTACCGTCCCTCTCGAGCAGAGGGAAAAGCCTGCGGAACCTCCGCCTCGCCTTCATCGGAAAGCTCGAAATATTCCATTCTGGCAAAACCGAACCACCCGGCCACGATATTGCCCGGAAACTGCATGATGCGGTTGTTCTGGTCGCGCACGGTGCCGTTGTAGTAACGGCGGGCCATCTGAATTTCGTTTTCCAGATCGGAGAGCGCGTGCTGAAGCTGCAGAAAATTTTCATTGGCCTTGAGCTCGGGATAGGCTTCGGCCACGGCCAGAAGACGGCCGATGGCAAGGCTGAGACCCTTTTCCGCCTCGCCCACGTCGTGAGCGCTGCCGCCCGACGCCTTCATGCCCGCCTCTCGCGCGCCGGCCACGGCGGAAAGCACGTCCTTTTCATGCACGGCATAGCCCTGAACCGTACTGACCAGCGAGGGCACAAGGTCGTGCCTGCGGCGAAGCTGCACGTTGATGCCGCTCCATGCCTCCTCGGCAAGATTGCGACCGCGTACCATGGCGTTGTAGAGAAGAATGAGCGCCAGCCCCAGCACAAGCACGACGGCGGCAACGACACCTGCAATCAGCATAGGCACCTCGACACGTTACAGGCTCTCCGACACAGGGGCGGGCGATATCAACGGCCTCTCCTTCGAGACGTCCCGTTCCGGCCCTCTTCCGTTTTTCCGTCCGGACTTATCCTCGAAAAGAAAAGGCCGCCGCATGAAAAACACGCTGCGGCCTCTCTCAGGCAATTCATGCTACAACGGCCAGAGCCGCACGTCAAAGGGCACGGTCTTCCGCATCCCTTCCAGCAGCGCAAGCACGTCCTCCCTCTGGTGCGGAGAGAACAGCAGCTTGAACAGGGCGGTTTTCGGTTCCAGCACCGTCAGCATGGCAAGATGCTCTCCGCCGCCTTCCAGAAGATAACGAAAAAGACCCGTATCACGGGGAGCAATACGGATCAGCAGCATCTCTGAACGGTCTGCGGCAGGAAGACTGACGGGCTTTCGCCGCCTTGCGCCTGCCTCGCGAAGGGCCTGCGCGGAAGTACCTCCCTCGAAAAAGGGAGAGGCGAAAGCGTCCATGCTACTTCATGCGGTAGGTGATGCGTCCGCGGGTGAGATCGTAGGGCGAAAGCTCGACCTTCACACGGTCGCCGGGCAGAATGCGGATGTAGAACTTGCGCATCTTACCGGAAATATGGGAAAGCACTTCGTGGCCGTTTTCCAGCTTCACGCGGAACATGGCATTGGGAAGAGCTTCTTCCACGATGCCGTCCACTTCAATGGCGTCTTCTTTAGGCATGGTTCCTCCAAAAAAACTATCGAGACACCTTCCCCGAATATGCCGCGGCTGTCAAGGAAAACTCGCTGTCCGACGCCGCTTTCCGCCTCCGTTGCCCATCTTTTTCTTCTGTCCTATACTCCGCGCAGATGTTTTTTTCCCTTCCCGGAGCGCTCATGTCCCCCTTTTCCGCGCCTGTCCGTCGCCACGCCCTGCGCGCGGCGCTCCTTCTTGCCGCCGTCCTCGTGTGGACGGCCTGTCCGCCCGCCTTCGCCAACGGTCTGCCCGGCCCGGGCCTGTGGCCATCCGTCACGGCGGCAGGTCTCTTTTGCGGCGCATGCCTGCTCCCTTCGCCGCAAAAGACGGAAAAAATGGATGGACGACGACGCCACGAAGCGCGCATGATGATGTTCTCCGGTATGTTGTGGATTGTGCTCCTTGTTCCCGCAGGCTGTTTTGTCGCCACCTTTCTCGCCGGGCTGTGCGCCTGCCGGAGCGCGGGGTGCTCTCTGAAGGAAAGCCTGCTGCTTCCCGCCCTGCTCTGCCTTCTGCTTCAGGTCGGCGTCGTTCACCTTCTGCAATGGCCTCTGCCGACGGGAATCCTGCCGGCCATGCTGTCCGCCAATTGACATGGAAGCCATGTTTACCGCCGATGCGTCTCTGTTTTCCGGCGTCTGGGCCGGACTTTCCGTAGTGATCGCCTCCCCCGAACTGTGGCTGCTGGTCCTTGCCGGCGTCTTTCTCGGCATGACCGTGGGCGTGCTGCCGGGCTTCGGCCCTCCGGCCGCCATGGCTCTGCTCTTTCCGCTCGTGTATGTTCTTGAACCGCTGACCGGCATATCCCTGCTGGCGGGGATTTTCTACGGCGCCAAATACGGAGGCGCGGTCACCTCCATATTAATGGGTATTCCGGGTGAGGCCGACGCCGTGGCCACGCTGTTTGAAGGTCATCCGCTGGCCCTCGGCGGCAGGGCGAAAGAGGCGCTTACCGCCGCCACGCTCGCTTCCTTTGCCGGAGGCATGGGGGCGACGCTCGGCATGGTGCTGCTTGCGCCCGTGCTCTCCCGTGCGGCCCTTTTCTTCGGTCCCTCGGGCCGTGCCGCCATCATGGCCGGAGCGCTGCTGCTTGTGGCCTTCACAAGCCCCGGCGGCGCAAGAAGAGGCCTTGCCATGGTCTTTCTCGGCCTCGCCCTCGCCCTGCCCGGCATGGACCCCGTCTATGGAGCGGCCCGCCTCACCTTCGGCAGCTGGCAGCTTTCCGGCGGCGTGGAACTCACCTCCCTGCTGCTCGGCGTGTTCGGTCTCGGCGACCTTCTCGACGCTCTTCCGGGCCCTGCCGCAACCTGTCGGGAAAAAACGGCCGAAGCCGCGCCGCCCGTACGCGTGCGCTCCGCCGCCATGGCGGCCCTGCGGGGCAGTCTGCTGGGTTTTGCCGCAGGACTCGTACCCTGCGGAGCGGGCGTCACCGCAAGTTTTGCCTCCCATGCGCTGGAAAAACGCCTCAGCCGTCATCCGGAACGTTTCGGCAGAGGGGCGTGGGAAGGTCTGACCGGGCCGGAAGCCTCCAACAACGCCGCGGCCATGGCCTCCTTCGCTCCGCTGCTTCTGCTGGGCCTGCCCACCAACCCCATCATGGCGGCGCTGCTCGGTGCGCTTACCATCGTCGGCGTGGTACCCGGTCCCTCCCTGCCCGGGGATACGCCCGCCTTCTACTGGGGACTCATCTTCTGCCTTTTCATGGGCAACCTTTTCCTGCTGATGCTGGGCCTTTGCCTCGCAGGTTTCTGGGCGCGCCTCGCCCGCATGCCCTTCCGGCTGCTCTGGCCCGTCATTCTCCTCTTCTGTCTTGTGGGCTCCTATGTGGGAGCAGACGGTATCGCCGGCCCCGTGCAGTGTCTTCTTTTCGGCTTGCTCGCCGTCTTCCTTAAAAGACAGGGCTGTTCCCCTGCACCGCTGGTGCTGGCCTTCGTTCTTGGTCCGAGGCTGGAAACGCATCTGCTCCAGACGCTGCTTTCCTGCTGGTAACCATCGGAAACCTTTCCCTTATGCCATAATTCCGGCACGAACCCACGAAACTGATTGAACGCTCAAAGAATAGGGGCTTGTAAAAATCATGTTATTAACCTATGTTATAAATACTTTTCAAAATGGCTTATGTGAAAATTTTTTTTATGCTTGCTCATTTCACTTTTCCTTGTAGAGATACTCACCATGAAATGGCGTCCTTTACTCTTCTGCCGTGCGCTTCTCTGGCTTCTTCCGTATGCCCTGCTTACCGCGAACCTGTCTCCCGCCGCCTTTGCCGGAAACGGGCCCGTGCGTCTTTCCGTGGCCTTCAGCCCGGGAGGCGCGCTTGACGTGGCCGCCCGCGCCCTGGCGAAAGAAGCGGAAAAGGAACTCGGCGCGTCCATCATCGTTCAGAACACGCCGAGCGGCGGCGGCATGACGGCCGTGACACGGCTCGTCGACGCCCGTCCCGACGGCTCGAACCTCGCCGCCTGCGTGAGCAACGCCCTTGTGTTCATTCCGCACAGAAACAGCGTGCCCTACGATTCGCTCAGGGACGTGGAGCCTCTGCTGGTGTTCGGTCAGGCTTCGCCCGTGCTGGTCACGAGGCCCGATGCGCCGTGGAAGACGCTGGACGATTTTCTCGACGCCACACGAAAAAGCGCCGGAGACATGCGCATAGGCGTTCCCGGCCTCGGTACGCCTTCCCATATCGCCCTTGCCATGATGGCCGCGAAGGACCCCTCGCTGAAATGGCGCTTCGTGCCCTTCGGCGGTCCGGGCGAGGCCGAGACGGCGCTGCTCGGTGGACATGTGGATGCCGCGGCGAGCGGAGCCCTGCCCCGCATACGCAAAGGCCAGCTTCATCCGCTCATGGTTCTTGCCGGAACCGGACTGATGGCGCTGCCCGAGGTTCCTTCGCTTACCGACAAAGGTTTTTCCGACCCCGGACGCGGAGATTCCACCTTTCTGCTGCTCGCACCCGCCGGCACGGACGAGGCGAAACTGGACCGTCTGGCAAAGATATTTGAAAAGGCCGCCTCAAGCGAGGCGTTTCTCAACACTCTGACAAGCTATTCCGTCGCCCCCGTTCTCATGAACAGGGAAGAGGCGAAAGCGTTCCTCACAAAAGCGTGGAACGAGGAAAGCTCCATACTTGACGCCGTGGGCCTTGCCGACACGCCCGCGACATCCTCCGCCCCAGGCGCTGCCGAAAAACGATAGACCGTCAGGCAGACGATGAGGCGCGCGCCCGGAAAGACACCTTCCGTTCCGGGCGCACGGGTGGGCCCAGCCGCAGGTCCATCCTGTCCGGACGGAGCCTTCCGCTCCGGATACTGCTGCGGGAACGCAGACGCGGCGCCGCTCCGACGGAAAAAGCGGTTTTCGCCGGAACGACGACGCTGCGGCCGACAACGCCGCAACGTCGAAAACCCCAGGAAGTCCCCATGCGTGGGGATGCAGGATTCATACCCCCTGACAGTGTCATGCCGACACGCCAGTTCCCGTATTGTACCAGGAGGATACCACCATGTCTTGCAACTGCACGGCCAAACCCGTTGACCTTGCTCCGCTGATGGACATCCTGAAGCCGTACAGGCAGAACCCCAAGGGAGCGCTCATCCCTGTTCTGCAGCAGGCTCAGGATGTTTACGGCTATCTGCCGCAGGAAGTGCTTGAATGCATCGCGTCCGAACTCAACATTCCCGTGGCGGAGGTCTTCGGCGTAGTTACGTTCTACGCTCAGTTCCATCTCAACCCCCGCGGCAAGAATATCGTCCGCGTCTGTCAGGGTACGGCCTGCCATGTCCGCGGCGGAGCCTCCGTGCTCGAGGCGGTGAGCCATCACCTCGACATCAAGCCCGGCGAGACCACCAAGGATTTGAATTTCACGCTGGAAACCGTGGCCTGCCTCGGCGCCTGCGGTCTTGCCCCCGTCATGATGGTCAACGACAATACCCACGGCCGTCTGACTCCCGACGACATTCCCGGTATCCTCGACAGCTACCTGGCCTAAAAGAGAGGACGATATGCTTGAACTCAAACGCCTCACCTCGGTTGACGCCCTCAACAAGCTGTATGAAGAAGCCCGGTCGCTTTTG
>CASFUJ010000054.1 GCA_949297645.1 uncultured Desulfovibrionaceae bacterium | reverse complement strand
CATAGGTATCCCCGGCCGAGACCGAAGCGCTGCCGTTGCCCGTCAGATCGCCCGCCGTACCGGGAGATATCCAGAAAAGCACCGGCAGCAGGGCAAGGATTCCCGCCCGGAGAACAAACCTGAAGAATACGGAAAAAACACCGCCGTGCAGCGCCATACGCACCCCCTTTTGCAGGAAAAAGCGGCGCTCCCCCGCGGAGCGCACACTGCCCCACTATGCGGGATGTGCCGTGATGCTTCCATGATTTCCCCAAAAGGTGTGTCTGCTTCTCTTTTCCCCTTCCAGAGTCCGGCCCGCACGAAAAAGAACGCCCTCCCGGGTATCCCGGGAGGGCGAAAAGCCCGTTCCATTCAAAGCGGAGCTCTCTTCCGTGTCCGGACAGGGAAAGACGGTGCGGCTCCTTCCGCCGCACCCGTTCCCCCGGCCGGAACGGAAAACCATGTCGTTATTCTTCCTGACGGCCGAAGCGGCGCATCAGATACCGTCCATAAGCTCTTCCAGCACCGCATAGAAGGCATCCGTGCTTTCCTTCGTCACGGCGATGTAGAGAGTGCTCGCCGACATGTCCGGGCAGTCCGTCCAGCCCGTGACGCAGGATACGGGCGGCGTGGCGGCAAAAAGCTTCTGCAGCGGCGCCCGGAGACCGGGCTGAGCCATATCGACCAGGGAGCCGAGCATGGGGTCGGCCAGCAGGGCGGACAGTTCCTGCCACATCTTCCGTACATCCAGCATCATGACGCTGCTCACCTGTTCAGGCATCTTCGCGCCGGAGCCTTCAAGCGAAGCCTCAAGCAGCGCGCGGGTATCCTGCGAGGCAGCAAGCGCCGCCGTATCCATGACACCGCAAAAGAGCGTGTTCTTCTTCTGCGCCATCACGGCATTCAGCGGCAGACCGACTATCTGCTGCAGCGACTGCACGCGCACCATGTCCCAGCCGTCCACCGTGACATTCTGCCAGGGACTGCCGTCTTCCGTCATGGAGACGAGCGCCCCGAGAGCCGCCGGGGTGCCCCGCACTCCCAGCGTGACGGCGGGGTACTTCTGCGCGCCCGCCACGGTGTGACCGCCGCCGAGACTGAGCAGCGCCTCCTGCACCCCGTCCACGGCCCCGTTGCCGCCAAAGCCCGCTTCAGCCAGAAGCTGCTTCACATATTCGCTGTTTCCAAATCCCAGCAGGAAGAACGGCTTTTCCCTGTCGAGAAGCAGCTCTTCAAGATTCACGGCCGCAGCACGGCGCAGGGAAGGATACCTGTCCGCCATGGTGGACGTGCCGCGTACAAGCCAGCCGCCTTCCACGGGCGTCGCGCCCCAGGTCATCTTCAGGACGTTCATCTCGACATCGTCCTCTTCCGATGTGCTGAGCCAGCCGTCCCGCGTGCAGATACGCAAAGGCGCATCCCCCGCCACGGCGAAGGGCAACGTTCCTTCCAGCACCATGGCGCGCGCCTGCGCCACGTTGGGCAGATGGTTGCCCGCTATGACGAAGGAATCCGTAAACGAGAGGAAAAGAGCTCCCACATGCTGCACCCCGGCCACGCCCGTGTCCTGCAGGGGCAGGTCAAGAAGTTCCTGCATGTCCGGCGTAAACTGCGTCTCGGAAAGCCCCAGCAGCAGAGCCACGTCCCTCAGCTTCTGATGGGAACGGGTCAGCGCGCCGAGGTCTTTTCCGGCCGGAACTTCGGCAAGCAGCGTCTCGTAATCGTTCTCTTTGTCCAGACGCAGACGGAGACCGCGCACGTTCAGCGCAAACAGCATCTCAACCACGGCCCTTTCCTCATCATCCAGAAGCAGCTTCTGAAGCTGCGGCGGAAAGAGACCGGAGAGCGTCTTCATATCCTCTATATAAACATCCGAGCCGAAAATGTTGTCGTCGGTCACATACTCGTCGTCATCGGAGAACATCTCCTTCAGTGCGGCAAACTCCTCTTCCGGGGCAGACAGCGTACTTTCCGGCAGGGCGGCCCGCGGCGTACTCTGCGGAACCTTCGAAGCGGAAGACATCCCTTCCGGCGTCACGGCGCCGACCGCGCCGGCGGCGGACGAAACGGACTGCTGCGGAGCAGGGGCCTGCGAAGCGGCCGCGGCACGGGCGGAACCTTCCTGTACGGGAGACGTCGGCTGCATGGCTTCCAGCGCCGCCGTCATGCGCTGCCGGGAAGCCTCGTCCATGGGCATGGCCGAAAGCGTATCGGCAAGCGCCTTTTCATCCACGTCCACCGCGGCTTCCAGCAAAATGATGCCGCCGGACCGGCTCTGACCGTTCACCGTCACGGAACGGACGAAATCCTGACTTTTCAGAATGACTCCCGTGCGCACGGCTTCCATGTTGGCACGCAGAAATTCCCCGGACACCATGCTCTGCATGCATGTGCGTACCGCGTTCACCTGAGCGCCGGCGCGCGCCGCGGCCTCATCCTTTCCTCTTGCCGTCACATCGAACGTCGCCGCCCCCGCCGGGAGCGCGGTCAGTGCCAGCAGCAACCCGACAATCCATGTCTGCATCCAGTGTTTCACAGTTACCCCTCCGTGTCCTTTTTCCACGAAAAGCACATTCTCCCGTTAACGAATATGACCGCAGGCCGCTTTCCCGGCGGCGGAGGAACGGAAACGGAAAGAAGCCTCTGCGGGTCAGTCTGAACTGGTCTCCTGCCGGAGAACCCTTCCCCCGGACGGGGCGCGGTGATACCGGCTCCGGAACGACGCAAGCGCTCTTCCCCTCCGCTCCGTGCATGCGCGTACCTCCGGCGAAAACCTGTCTGCGCGCCCCGCATTTCAAGGCTGTCTCCGTCCCCCTGCGCATCCATCCTGCCTACCAGTCCCCTATATATGCACGTTTTCAGACCGAGCGTAAACCATAAATCATGCAGACAGCCTGTTCCTTCCCCTCTCTTCCGGAAGCGGCAGACACCCCGCCTGCCGTCCGGAAAACCTTCGCCGTTCCGTCTTTCCCCGACAGGAGAAACCTCTTCCCCTATCCGCCCCGTTTTCAACGGCTTCGCTCTTCCGCAAATGATAACAGGGGACAGTTTCATCAAAAACTGTCCCCTGTTCCGACCCAAAAACAAAGCCCACGCCTGTCCCGCATCACTTATCTGAGGCGAAAGCTACGGAACGCTCTTTTCCTTGGGGATGCTGCCGTCCTCCTCGCGCTCCTCCAGCAGCACTTCCAGCAGCGACCTGGCACATGGGGAAAGCGAAGAATTTCTCCGTGTGCAGATAAGTATCCTCTCCGGTCGGAATAGATGGTCCAGCGGCAGAAACTCCAACTCCTCGCGGAACAGAGGAATACCGTCCGCCAGCGAGGTGACGAGACTCACACCGAAACCTCTGCGCACATACTCTCCCATGAGATAGATATTTCTGGCTTCCAGAAACACATTCATAGCCAGTCCGTATTCCGCAAAGGTCTGTTCCAGCTTGGTCCCCGAAGCAAAACGCACATGCGAGGCGAGCTTGATGATGGGAAATCTTGCCACATCCTCCAGCTGTACCTGTCGGCATGACGTCAATTCATGTCCCCGGGGCACCATAAGCACAAAATGCGCCGTTTTCCAGTAATAGGTGGTCAAATGCGCCGGAATCTGCGACTCCAGTGCCAGCGTGAGGTCGATTTTGCCCCGACTCAACATATCCAGAGCCACGTCCGGAGAGCGTTCCAGAAGCGTCAGCCTCGCCTTCGGATACCGTTGTCTGAAACGTTCCATGGCATCGGGCAGCATGAGACTCAGCGTAGCCGTACCGGCGGCAAGCGTCACCCTTCCCGCCTCGCCGTTACGCAGACCTTCCAACTCCCGCATGAGTCCCACACGACGCTGGAACACGTCTTCCGTGAACTGAAGCACCCGTACGCCTTCTTCCGTAAGCACCATGTTACGGCTGTTCAGACGGGTGAAAAGCTGACAGCCCAGAGAATTCTCCAACGCCTTTATCTGCTTGGACACCGCCGGCTGGGAACGATGCATGACAGCCGCCGCCTTGCCGAGATTCTTCAGCGTGGCCGCATAGTAAAACGTTTTAAGATACATCCAGTCCATGGAAAACCACCGGAGCCGCCTCCCCTATTGTCAAGGTTATGGACGGAATAAAAAAAACGAAATGGACAAAAAAAATTCTGAAAGCTACGTTCTTATTCAGAATCCTGTACTTTCAGTATGGGCGATTTGTCCCTGTTTGGCAATCAATCCGAGGCAGGTGGACATACCATGAAAGAGCCGTACCGCTGGCCGGAACACATCCGCGCCGCCTTCTGTTTCACCATCGACGTGGACGCCGAAAGTCCGCAGCTGTGGCGCGGCCGCAGGCAGACATCTCTGAGTATGAACGAGCTGGAGCAGCGGCGTTACGGACTTCGCGAAGGTATCTGGCATCTTCTGGAAATACTCCGCCGATATGAGGTGCAGGCTACCTGCTTCGTACCCGTCTATGAGGCCGAAACCCGTCCCTGGCTGCTGGAAGCTCTGGCGCATGACAACCATGAGATAGGATTGCACGGCGTACTGCACGAGGTGGTCAGCGAACTGAATCCTGAGCAGTTCGCAGAGATCGTGGAAAAAGGCGTGGAAACGGTGGTCCGCATGACGGGTACAAAGCCCGCCGGCTTCCGCTCCCCCGCCTGGGAAATGACCCCGTGGGCCTTTGACGTGCTGCAGCAGGCGGGTCTGACCTATGACAGTTCCCTCTCCGGCCATGACCATCCCTATGCTCTGGATGAAACCATAGAAATTCCCATCCAGTGGCCGCTGGATGACGCCGTGTTCTTCCGCTATTCCGGCACAGGCGCCGACCGCTGGCAGCCCCTGTCCACCGACGCTGTCGTAAAAAGCTGGCTTGATATCTGCAGGGACATAGAAGGTCACGGAGGCTCTGCCGTGACTACCGTGCATCCCTGGCTCACCGGCCGCAGCTATCGCGCCCGCCTGGCCGAAGCCCTGCTGGAACATGCCCGCAACAGCTCAGGGCTGTGGATATGCACGGCGGGCGATCTCGCCGCCTACCACGCCGCTTCGTCCAACCTCGATACCTTCCGGGAATCCCGGGAGCTTCCCCTCCCGCCACACATCATGCCCCAAGGAGAACTCTCATGATGCTCAAGCGCCTAGGAACACATCTGACGGGAATAGTCTGCGCCCTGCTGCTTGCCACCGCCCCTGCGCTGGCAGCGAAGGATACCGTCATCATTGATTTGAGCAATGAAACCGCCACCTGCGATCCCCACATGCAGTGGAACCAGAACAGTTACGGCGTCTATCGCAACATTTTCGACAATCTCATTACCCGCGACAACACCGGCGTCATCATTCCGGCCGTAGCCGCTTCGTGGAAATACCTGAGCGATACGCAAATCGAATTCACCATCCGTACGGATATCACCTTCCACGACGGCACGCCTCTCACGCCGGAAGATGTGGTGTACAGCATCACCCGCATTACCGATAAGGCCACGGCAAGCCCGCAGCGCAGCCAGTTTGAAGCGGTGTCCAAAGCCGAAGTTACCGGACCGGACCGTGTGGTCTTCACCACCAGCGAGCCCTATCCGCCTCTGCTGGCCCAGTTGGTCAAACTGAGCATAGTGCCCAAGGCCTATGTGGAAAAAGTGGGCAAGGAAGAATTCAATAAGCATCCCATCGGCAGCGGCCCCTACAAGTTCGTGGAATGGAAACGCGGCGTGCGCATTCTTCTTGAACGCAATGATGCCTACTGGGGCAACAAGGGCTTTTTCCCGAAGGCTGAATTCCGCTTCGTGCCCGATCCCGGCACCCGTGTGGCCGACCTTCGTACCGGCAAGGCCGATCTGGCTGTGGACCTGAACCCCGACCTTTCCGCCACCATCGCCAAAGACAAGGTGTGCGAGCCCAGAGTAACGCTCACCGAGCGTGTGGCCTTCCTGCGCACCAACAACGGCCGCATGCCCACAAGCGACAAGCGCATCCGTCAGGCCATTGCCTACGGCATAGACAAGCAGGGTATCATCGACGGTCTGATGAATGGTCAGGACCGTATCGCCTCCACCATGCTCACCAAGGAAATGACCGGTTACAGCGAACTGGCCGGTTACCCCTACGACCTCGAGAAAGCCAGAAAGCTCGTGTCTGAATCCGGGGACGCCGCCAAGGAAGAACTTATCTTTGCCACAGCGCCTTCCTATGACCAGCGCATCGTGCAGGCCGTGCAGCAGATGCTGACGGATATCGGCCTCAAGGTCCGCATTGAAATGATGGACCAGGCCTCCTTCCTCAAGGCCGTACAGCAGGGTGATCTTGCCACAAGACCGCATATTTCCTTCGGTCGCTGGTCCTGCGCCTGCATGGATGCCGACGGCGTGGTCTATCCGCTCATGCACTCCAGCAGCGCCTGGTCGCAGACGCGCAACGATACTCTTGACGCTCTTCTCGACGAAGCGCGTATCTGCCTTGACCCTGCAAAGCGTGTGGAGCTCTACTCCAAGGCCGACAGAATCATTCTGGACGAATCCTATATTCTGCCGCTCTATCAGGTGGCCTACATCTACGGCGCCAACAAAAACCTTGTCTGGACACCCACGCCCGACGAAAGCCTCTTCCTTAACAGGATGAGCTGGAAATAATTCTCTCGCGGCCGGACGCCGCGGCGTCCGGCCCGACGTTCCTTTCCCGCATGTCCGCCGCACGGTACGGGAGGTTCCATGAGCCGATTTATTCTGAAGCGCCTCTGGCAGGCCTTCATTGCCGCGCTCGGCGCGCTGACCATACTCTTTTTTGTCCAGCGTCTTACCGGCGACCCCACGCTGCTGCTGGTTCCGGAAGGCGCCACCGCTGAAGACATAGCCACTCTGCGCACCAGTCTCGGCTTCGACCAGCCGCTCTATGTGCAATATCTGCAGTACCTCAAGGGCCTTGCCTGTTTCGACCTCGGTATGTCCTATGTGCAGGGCGTGCCCGTATGGGACATTCTGCTCTCCCGCCTGCCCTATACCCTGTGGCTCACGGCCGGGGCCATGCTTCTTTCCATAGGCGCCGGACTGCCCATCGGCGTACTCATGGCTCTGAAACGAGGCACCTTGCTGGAGCGTATTCTGCAGGGCGTGGTGTTCACCGGACAGAGTATGCCCACATTTTTCAGCGGCATCCTCATGATTCTGCTCTTTGCCGTGCATCTGCAATGGCTGCCTTCCTCCGGTTCCGATTCAGCGCTCTCGCTGCTCATGCCTTCCATAGCTCTCGGCCTGCTCACCCTGGCCACCTTCGCCCGTGTGGCCCGCACCGCAGTGCTGGATGAGCTGGGGAAGGACTATGTGCGCACGGCCCGCGCCAAGGGCGTCCCCATGCGCAGGATTATCTGGCGTCATCTGGCCCGCAACAGCGCCATCCCGGTCATTACCGTGGCCGCGCTCGAAATCAGTCATCTGCTGGCCGGCGCCGTCATTGTGGAAACCCTGTTCGCCTGGCCCGGGCTCGGGCAGGTGGCCGTGCAGGCTATTGAAGCCAGAGATTTTCCCATTGTACAGGCCGTAGTGCTGTTCGGCGCAGCGGCCTCCGTCCTGTGCAATCTGATGGCGGATTTGCTCTACGGCCTTGTTGACCCGAGAATCCGGCATACCGGAGGCGCGCAATGAACATCTCCACTCCCCGCTCACAGGAAGAATCCGGGAGCCGTCCCTCTTTTCTCTCCCCGGCGCGCACGACCCTTGCCTCCATTCCTCCCTATCTGTGGGTATTCATCGCCATTCTTTTCGGCTTCATCATCATGGCGATTTTCGCGCCTCTCTTCGCGCCCAACGACCCCACGACCCAGAACCTCCTCGGCCGCATGAAGGCTCCGGGCAGCGTCATCCGCGGGGTATCGTATATTTTCGGCTCCGACGAACTGGGACGCGATGTGCTGAGCCGCATCATCTACGGGGCGCGGGCCTCCATGAGCGTAGCCGTGCTTTCCGTCTGCCTTTCCGGCGTCATCGGAATTCTTGCAGGCCTGCTTGCCGCCTACTGCCGGGGATGGGTGGAAAGCGCCGTCATGCGCCTTGTGGATATGATGCTCTCCATTCCTGCCCTGCTTTTCGCCGTCATCACCGTGGCGGTTCTCGGCCCGGGCTTCATCAACGTGGTTCTGGTTCTCGGCCTCACGCGCTGGACCCGCTATGCCCGCGTCGTTTACGGGCAGGCTCTGGGACTCATGCCCCAGCCCTATGTGCGCTATGCGCGCTTTGTGGGCACCCCGGCCCTGTCCATCATGTGCCGTCATCTACTGCCCAACGTGTTCGGGCAGGTCGTGGTTGTGGCCACGCTGGAATTCGGCTCCATGGTGCTGTTTGAGGCCGGACTTTCCTTCCTCGGACTCGGCGTACAGCCTCCCACTCCCAGCTGGGGAGCCATGATGAACGTGGGCAGACACTACCTGGACACGGCCTGGTGGATAGCCGGTTTCCCGGGTCTCTGCCTCTTCCTGCTGGTGCTTTCCGTCAATATCATAGGCGACCACCTGCGCGACAGGCTGGACCCCCGTCTGCGCTGAATCTCCATGAAAAAGGTCCCATCCGGCAGTACGCTCTGCCGCCCAGGAGCAAGACATGATTGACCTGACCTGTCTGAAAGGGAAAAAAGTTGTTCTCACCGGAGCCTACGGCGTTTTCGGCGTGTGGATAGCGCAGGCCTTCAACAAGGTGGGCGCGCAACTCTGCCTGACCGGAAGCCGGATGAACAAACTTGAGGAGCTCGCCCGGCAGCTTCAGTGCACCGTTCCTCCCCTGCTTGTGGCCGCAAACCTCTCTTCGGACGAAGACCTCGCCCGCCTGACGGACACGGTGCGCGAGACCTGGGGCGCCCCGGATATTCTGGTGAACAACGCAGGCGTGTATCCTTCAAGCTTTCTTCTCGATCTGCCCAATGAAGAATGGGACCGCATCATGAACGTCAACCTGCGCGCGCCCTTCATTCTTTCCCGCGATATGGCAAAGCTGATGATTGAAAAGGGGATCAAAGGCTGCATCATCAATATCTCCTCGGGGGCGGCACGCAAGATGCGCTCCACGGCCGTGCCCTACTGCGTATCCAAAACAGCCCTGGATCGCCTGAATCTGGGCCTGGCCCTGGAGCTCGCCGAATTCGGCATACGGGTGAACGCCGTGGAACCGGGCTTTGCCGCGGGAAGCGAAAGCACACCCCTCACCGAGGAACATGTGCGCAAGGTGGAAGCCAATATTCCTCTCGGCCGCTCCTCCGGCCCCGAAGATGCTCCTTCCGCCATTCTGTATCTTTGCTCCGATGCGGCCTCCTTCATCACCGGGGCCAATCTGGCCGTGGACGGCGGCAACTCCGCCGGCGTGCGTGCCGTCTATCAGGATAAGAAAAAGCCCCTGTAACCGTTTCTTCCCAACCTGTGCCCCGTCCCCCGGAGGATACCATGCATACGACCCCATGGAACATCACCAAATCGCAGCTTACATCTTCCGGCGGCATTGTGGTCTGCCAGCACGTCAAGGCCGCCGAAGCCGGCGCCGCCATGCTGAGGGCAGGCGGTAACGCCGTGGACGCGGCCGTAGCGGCGGCCCTTGTATTGAGCGTTGTGGAGCCGTGGCTCAGCGGCATAGGCGGAGGCGGATTCATGGTGGCCATGGACGGACGCAGTCTCGCCGTCTCTGCGCTTGACTTCGGTATCTGCGCCTCCGGACATCTCGACCCGACCTCCTATCCGCTGGAAGAGGGGGACGACGGCGACTGGTTCAACTGGCCCAAGGTACAGGAAGGACGAAACATCCACGGCTACGGCTCCATCGGTGTTCCCGGAGCCGTAGCCGGACTGGCCGAAGCCCTGGCAAAACTGGGTACCCTGCCGTGGGAGCAGGTCATAGAACCGGCCATCAGTGAAGCGGCGGCCGGTCTGGAACTGGACTGGGCCGCGGCTCTCGCGCTTGCCATGGACGCGGACATGCTTCTGCGTTACCCCGAATCCGCGTCCCTCTGGCTGCCGGACGGACGCGCGCCGCGCGTATCTTCGACCGCGCGCGCTCAACGCCTGCCCCTTACCGCCAAACTTGCCACCCTGGAACGCCTGAAAAAAGCCGGACCGCAGGATTTCTACACGGGCGAACTGGCCCACGCTCTGGTGGAAGACCTGCAGAAAGGCGGTTCCCCCATCCGTCTCGACGACCTGGCCTCTTACAGGCCGGAATGGAAAACACCGCTGCGCGGCACCTACCGGGGTTGGAATCTCGCGCTTATGCCGGGCAATTCCGCCGGGCCGAGCCTGCTGCGCGCCCTCGGCAGTCTGGAA
>CASFUJ010000053.1 GCA_949297645.1 uncultured Desulfovibrionaceae bacterium | reverse complement strand
GATGGACTTGGAGGAGGCCAGGGACTCGAGCACGATGTCGGACACGTCAAGGTCGCTTCTGTTGCAGGAACGGATGATGTTCTGCGCGGACGTGACCGCCCCGGTGACGATGTGCACGTTGGCTTCGAGACGCACGCCGGACATGCCGATGGGATTGGCGATGCCGCGCTGCTCGTCCACGATGTAGCCCTGGGGCAGAATGTGTATGACCTCCCTGTCCATGGGAATGGCCACGGCCTTGGCCGCGTCGAGCACCCGGTCCACGTCGTGCTGCGTCACTTCGCCGCCGCCCTTGATGGCGATGACGCCGTGACTGTTCACGCCCTTGATGTGGCTGCCCGCAATGCCGGCATAGACCGACTTGATTTCGCAGCCGGCCATGAGCTCGGCTTCCTCCACGGCCTTGCGGATGGACTGTACCGTCTGGTCGATGTTGACCACCACGCCCTTGCGCAGGCCGTTGGAGGGACTCGTGCCTATCCCGATGATATCTATTCCGTTTTCGGAGGGTTCGCCGACAACGGCGCAGATTTTTGTCGTACCTATGTCAAGGCCGACGATGAGTTCGGATTTTGGCATTGATAAGCTCCCCATGACCTGAGCATACCTGTGAAAGGAGATGCCTTGTTAACACAACAGACTCAAAAAAAGCAGCACAAAAACGGTAAATTGTCCAGCATTTTTTTGCCGGACAATCCGCTCGCGACTCTGTGCCGCAACATTCTGAAAGAACAGGAATCTTTTATCAATTCGTGTTGCTTTGCGTCTCCTGCTGCGCCTTGGTCATCCATACCTGACCGTCGGCGGCGCGGATGCTCGTGACCATCACGGTTTCCTTGCGTTTTTCGATATCCGTCACGACGGATGCGATGCGGCGGAGATTGTCCTTCCAGTTTTCCACGCCTATGCTCAGACGGAGGCGGCGCGTCTCCCAGTACAGCTCGAAGCCGCCGCCCGCGCTCAATCGTATCCATGAAATCTGGGATATGTCAAAGGGGAAACCTGCGTGACGGAATTCCTCCACGAAGGAGGCCACCATGGGCAGGGCCTCCTCGCCGCCCGGACCGATTTCCAGCACGGGCAGGGAGCGGAAGTTTTCGGTACTCACGGGGGCGATGATTTCACCCTTTCCGTTGATGTAATAGAGGGTGTTGTCCTTCCTCGCGCAGAAAAGCGGCACGCGTTCTTTTATCGCGATGGTGAAGGAACCGGGCAGCTCGCGCCGGATGGAGACGTGCTCTATCCACGGATTGCCCACAAGTTTCTGCTCGGCCTCGTGCACGTTGACGAGCAGGCTGTTCTCGCCTTTTCTGATTCCGCACGCTTCGAGAAGGTCCGCGGTTTTGAGCTGCGAGTTGCCGGTGACCCTGATGTCCGTGACAGCAAAATAGTCGCTGGTGGTGCAGAACGTGTAGGCCTTGACGAGTCCCGCGGCCGCGCCGAACAGAAAAAGCCCCGCCAGAAAAAGGCCGACGCTCCAGCGCAGAAGGCGCAGGACGCCCTGTGAGCTGATGCGGACGGCGGGCAGTTTCAGCTTCCGCGCGCGCGAAGGCTTTTTCTTCTCGACCGTCCTTCTGCGGTTGCCGCCGGAGCTTCTTGTGCGCGAAGGACTTTCCGCCGCGCTCTTTCTGCGCTGCGAATAGGCGTTGCGCCGGGAGCGGTTGCCGTTCAGAAGAGACATGGCGGCCACTCCTTCACTTCCATCTCAAGGGCGATGCCGAATCTTTCGCGTACGGCGCGCCGCGCCTCATCAATGAGGGCCAGCGCGTCCGCACAGCTTCCGGGAACGCCGCATTTCGTGTCGTGCACGAGAAAGTTGGCGTGCATGGGAGAAAAGAGCATGGCCCCGCGGCGTCTGCCCTTCATGCCCGCTTCGTCCAGAAGCTTTCCGGCGGAATGCCCTTCGGGATTCTTGAACACGCAGCCTGCCGTGTGCGCGTGCACGGGCTGGCCGCTTTTCTTGCGCAGAAAATTTTCCTTCATGGTTGCGCGCACGCTGCCGGGAACGGCCTTTTTCAGGGCGAGTTCCACGGCCACGCTCATGTGCCACGCGCAGGGCTCGACAAGGGAAAAGTGCCGGTAGGAGGCCTTCCAGCCTTCCGGACCGAGCCGGTGCAGGCCTTTTTCCGGCGTGAACACGTCAAGAGCGCGCATGAGCGGGGCGGTGCTGCACCCGTAGGCCCCCGCGTTCATGGCCACGGCTCCGCCCAGGCGGCCGGGCACGCCCACGAGGCCCTCGAGTCCGGCCAGATCGTGCCGCACGCACCAGGAAAGAAGGTGCGGCACCCGCATGCCGCTTCCCGCGCGGATGAGCACATATTCCCCATCCGGTCCGTGCTCCTCGCCCAGAATCTCCGGCTCCGCGTCGTCTGCGCCGAAGAGCGGCCGCAGTACGGTGAAGGGCAGTTCTCCGTCGTGAACGAGCAGATTGCTGCCCCCGCCGAGCACGCGCACAGCCCCCCCGATGCCGGTGAGGACTTCAGGAAGGCGCAGGCAGTCATCCACGTTCTCGAGACGGATTTCCGCAAGGGCAAAGCCGCCGAGTCTGAGCGTGGTGAGCGGAGCAAGGGCAGGTCTGTCGAGAATAATCACGCCATGTTCTCCAGTACGCGCGGGCCCACGGTGGTCACGCTGCCCGCTCCCTGGGTGATGAGCACGTCTCCGGGACGCAGATCGGTTTTGAGAGCTTCCACCACTTCGTCGAAATTCGGCTTGTAACTGACGTCGGTTTTGGAGAACTGACGTATGCCGAGGGCGAGGTTCACGCCGTTCACGCCGGGAATGGGCGTTTCGCTGGCGGGGTAGATTTCGGTGAGGTACAGCTTGTCCACGTCGCCGAAGGTCTGGCAGAATTCGCCGAACAGAGCCTGCGTGCGGGAGAAGCGGTGCGGCTGGAACACCATGACGAGGCGTCTGCCGGGAAAAACCTGCCTGGCCGTGCGTATGGTGGCCTGAATCTCCGTGGGATGGTGGCCGTAGTCGTCGATGACGGTGATGCCCATCTTTTCGCCCTTGAGCTCGAAGCGGCGACCCACGCCGGAGAAGGAGGCGAGACCCTCCGCGCATTTTTCCGGAGCGATGCCCGCCTGAAGGGCCACGCTGATGGCCGCAAGCGCGTTCAGAATGTTGTGGCGGCCGGGCTGGGAAAGGGTGACGTCCTCAAGAAGCTTTTTCTCCTGTCCGTCGCGGCCGCGCAGCCACACGTTGAAGCGGTTCACCGCGCCGCATTCGATGATTTCCCCGCGGATGCGGCAGTCGCGGCCGAAACCGTAGGTGAGGAAGGGGCGCTTGATGCGGGGAAGGAGACGGCGCACGCCCGGATCGTCCGCGCAGATGACGTTCATGCCGTAGAAGGGCACCTTGTTCATGAAGGCTGCAAAGGCCTCGTCGATGGCTTCCTGCGTGCCGTAGTGGTCGATGTGGTCGTAATCGACGTTGGTGACCACGTTGATGATGGGAAAAAGGCAGAGGAAGGAGCCGTCGGACTCGTCGGATTCGGCGATGAGGTACTCGCCCTGACCGAGGTGACCGTTGGAGCGGTAGGCGTTGAAAAGACCGCCGATGATGACCGTGGGGTCGAGTCCCGCGGCGTCGAAGATGGCGGCCGTGAGGGACGTGGTGGTGGTTTTGCCGTGGGTGCCCGCCACGGCGATGCCGGTGCGCAGGCGCATGAGTTCGGCCAGCATTTCCGCACGGGGAATGACGGGAATGCCGCGCTCGCGGGCGGCCTGCACTTCGGGATTGTAGTCGGACACGGCGGAGGAGCGCACCACCACCTGCGCGTCGCCCAGGTTTTCCGCGGCGTGGCCGAGATGGATGACGGCCCCGAGGCCGCGCAGGCGCTGCACCGTGGCGCTGTTGGAAATATCGGAGCCGTGCACGCTGTAGCCCAGGTTGAGGAGCACCTCGGCGATGCCGCTCATGCCGGAACCGCCGATGCCTATCATGTGTATGGCGCGAATCTTATTATTCATGGAATACTCGAAGATTATTTGGAGTTTTTTTCTGCAAGGACCAGAAGTTCCGCAGCCACGGCATCCGCCGCGTCGGGACGGGCAAGAGAGAGCGCGCCCCTGCGCATGGCCGAAAGGCGCTCTTCGTCCTTCAGAATGTCGATGAGCATGGGCGCGAGACGGCCGTCCTTCGCCATGGCTTCCGCGTCCTTCTGAGGCAGAAGGACGCCGCCGCCCGCTTCTTCCATGGCGCGGGCGTTGCCGGTCTGATGGTCGTGGGCGGCGTAGGGGTAGGGGATGAAGACCGCGGGCGTGCCCGTGGCGGCAAGCTCCGCCATGCTGGTGGCCCCCGCGCGGCACAGGGCGAGGTCGCATTCCGCGTAGGCCTTTGCCATGTCGTGGATGAAGGGGTGCACGATGCGGTCGGTTTCTTCGGCGGAAACGCCCGCCTCCAGATAGCCGCGACGTACGGCCTCGTATTCGGAGGCCCCGGTTTGATGCAGAAGGTCGATACCGGCCCCGCGCAGGGCGGGCAGCATGGAGACGACCATGTTGTTGATGGCTCTTGCCCCCTGCGAGCCGCCCATGACGAGAAGACGCGGCGCGCCTTCCCGCACGCGCTCCGCGGCGCCGAGGGCCGCTATGCCGGCGCGGATGGGATTGCCGGTGAGTATGCAGCGCTCCGGCGGAAAGGCCGCGCCTTCGACGGGCTGATTCCAGGACAGGCAGACGCGGCGCACGAGTTTTCCGAGCGCGCGGTTGGCGGCCCCGGGCACGGCGTTCTGCTCATGCAGGGCGCAGGGACGGCGCAGAAGATACGAGGCGAATACCGAGGCGAAGGCCGCGTAGCCGCCGAAACCCATGACGGCGTCCGGCGAGAAGCGGCGCACGATGCCCATGGCGCGCACGACGCCTCCGGCCATGGCGACCATGGCGGCGACGGCCTTCGGACCGCGGCCCAGAAAGCCGCGCACGGGCAGACCCTCGAAGGGGATCCCCGCGCGCGTCACGATGTCCTTTTCCGGCCCGTAGAGGCCGCCCACGAAGAGAATATCCACATCGGGCCTGCGCCTTTTCAGCGCCTCGATGACGGCGAGGGCGGGGAAGATGTGACCGCCGGTGCCGCCGGTGGTGATGATGATGCGAAGGGCCATGGTTACTCCCGTGCGGTTCGAGAATAGTTGAGCAGCAGACCTGCGCATATCATGTTCGCAAGCAGACTGCTGCCGCCGTAGCTGATGAAGGGCATGGCAATGCCCTTGGGCGGGACGTTGCCGAGAATGACGGCCATGTTGAGCAGAAAGCTCAACGCGATGATGAGGGTGAGTCCGTAGGCGGAGAGTCTGTCGCGCAGATTTCTCTGGCCGAGGACCACACGATAGCAGCGATAGAAGAAGAGCGCAAACAGCACCATGACCACGGTTATGCCGACAAAGCCCGTTTCCTCGCCGATGACGGACATGATGAAGTCGTTGTGCGCTTCGGGCAGATACACTGTTTTCTGGATGCTGCCGCCGAGTCCCACGCCGAAGATGCCGCCGCTGCCGAGGGCGAGCAGGCTCTGCACTATCTGATAGCCGGAGCCTCTGGCGTTGGCGAAGGGCTCAAGGTAGGCGGTCCAGCGGGCCCAGCGGTAGGGCTCCACGATGATGAGGGCCACCACCAGCGCGGCGGCGATGATGAGCACCATGGCGAGGTACCAGCCGCGCGTGCCGCCGCCGAGGCACATGAAGAAGAGAATGGCCAGCATGATGATGGTGCCGCCGAGGTCCGGCTGGAGCACGAGCAGCACGCACATGAGCATGGTGATGAGCGTGGGCGGCAGAAGGCCGCGGCTGAACTCGCGGATCATGCTCTGCTTTGAGCTCATGAAGTAGGCCAGATACATGACGAGGGCCACGCGGGCGAATTCCATGGGCTGCACCATCATGAAGTGAAAATCGAGCCAGCGCTGCGCACCGTTGATTTTCGGGCCGATGAGAAGGCACAGCGCGAGCAGCACGAGAACCACGCCTATGCCCCAGTAATGGAGCTTGTTGATGAACGAGCGCGGCAGCCAGCAGATGAGCGCCACCAGAACGCCGCCGAGCAGCATGGTCTGAAGCTGCCGGTGGAAGAAGTGGTACGACTCGCCGTAGGTGCGCTGACTGATGGGGCCGCTTGCGGAAAGCACGGCCACAAGTCCCACGCACAGAAGCAGAAGCAGCAGGGCCAGCAGCCACCAGTCCACGGGCCCCGGCGGCAGCGCCGGTTCCGGGGCGGGCTGTTTCTTCTTGCGCAGATTGATGCTCATGCGTTCCTCATGGTGGTCACCAGAGCGCGGAAGTGATTGCCGCGCTCGATGTAGTTCTTGAACTGGTCGTAGCTGGACGTGGCGGGAGCGAGAAGCACGGCGTCGCCGGGCTTCGCCAGAGCGCGGGCCCGGGCGAGGGCTTCGTCCATGGTCGCGTCCCAGGTGACGGGCACCGTGTCCTTCCAGGCGGGTTCGAAGTGCTCGCGCGAGGCGCCGTACAGGGCCACGGCGCGCACATGCGCCTTCAGAAGGTCGCGCACGCCCTCCACGTCGCCGCCCTTGAACTTGCCGCCCGCAAGCAGAATCACCGGTCTGTCGAAGGCGGCCAGCGCCACCTTGAGGGCCTCGATGGTGGTGCACTTGGAATCGTTGACGTACTGCACGCCGTCCATGTCCGCGATGTGCTCGAGGCGGTGGGCGATGGGCGCAAACTCGCGCATGGCGCGGGCGGCCTCCTCCCGGGTGACGTCGAAGAGCGAGGCGGCCATGAAGGCGGCTTCCGCGTTGCTCTGGTTGTGCGCGCCGATGAGGCGGGTGTCAGGGAAGGGCCGGGCGCCTTCCGTGAGAAACTCCACGCGGGCCTTCATGCCGTACTCTTCGGGCAGGCGGGCGAGGGAAGGCGCGAGTATGGCCACGTCCCGCTCGGTCTGGCGGGCAAAGATGCGCATCTTCGCGTCGGTGTATTCCTTCATGTCCTTGTGGAAGTCGAGGTGGTTTTCCGAAATGTTGAGCAGTATGCCCACGCGCGGATGCAGGGTGCTGCACGTTTGAAGCTGGAAACTGGAAAGCTCCAGCACGATGACGTCCGCCCTGGCCTCGCCGTGTCTTCTGGCAAGAACGTACTCCGACAGAGGCACGCCGATGTTGCCGCCGGTGAAGACGCGAAGGCCGTGGGCCTGAAGCATGGCGGCGGTGAGGCTCGTGGTGGTCGTCTTGCCGCTTGTTCCCGTGATGCCGATGACGGGCTCATTCTCAAGAAGACGCCAGGCCAGTTCCGTTTCGGCCATGATCTCCGCCTTCCTCCCGTTTTCCTGCACGGGCAGCATGGGCTCGATGAGCGCCTTTGCCGCGGCGGGGCTGGGAATGACGAGTTCCACACCCTCGAAATATTCGGGCAGGTGCTCGCCGCCGAAGACGGGCACGCGGTGTTCGGAAAGCCAGGCGGAGAATTCCACGGGCATCTGCTCCGGCTTTTTTTCCAGAAGGCGCACGTTCGCGCCGAGTTCCTGCAGCAGGCGGACGGCGGCGCGGCCGCTTCTGCCCGCGCCGATGACGGCGACGGAGCGATGGGAAAGATGAAGGGTGTTCATGGCTATGCCTCAGCGCAGTTTGAGGACGGACAGGGAAATGATGGCGAGAAGCACGGAAACAATCCAGAACCGGACGATGATCTTGGATTCGGGCAGCGGATGATTTCCCTTCTGGAAGTGATGGTGCAGCGGCGTCATGCGGAAGAGCCGTCTGCCGTGCGTGGCCTTGAAGAAGCCCACCTGCATGATGACGGACACGGTTTCCATGACGAACACGCCGCCCGCCACCACGAGAATGAGCTCCTGCTTGCAGAGCACGGCCAGAAAGCCCAGCACGCCGCCGAGACTGAGGGAGCCCACGTCGCCCATGAAGACCTGCGCGGGAAAGCAGTTGAACCACAGAAAGCCGAGGCCCGCGCCCATGAGCGCGCAGCACAGCACCGTGACCTCGCCCACGCCCGGCACCGCGGGCACCTGAAGGTACTGGGCGAAGTTCGCATGTCCCGCCACATAGATGAAAATGGCATAGACCATGAAGCACATCACCGCAGGCAGGATGGCCAGTCCGTCCAGCCCGTCGGTGAGGTTCACGGCGTTGGAGGAGGCTATCATCACCACCACGGCGAAGACCACATAGAATACGCCGAGATCCGGCATGAACTGCTTGAAGAAGGGCACGGAAAGCTTGCTCGAGTAGGCGGGCTCCAGAAGCAGCAGACTGATGGCGATGACGGATACCGTGATGAGTCCGAGCATCTTGGCCCGCGGCGAGAGACCCTTGTTTTCGTGATGGCGGATTTTGGCGTAGTCGTCCACGAAGCCCACCGCGCCGAACCCCACGAACACCAGCATGGTGAGCCAGATATAGACGTTGGAAAGGTCGGCCCACAGCAGTGTGGAAGTGATGGCTCCGGCCATGATGAGCAGTCCCCCCATGGTGGGCGTGCCCGCCTTGGACTGGTGTTCGGGCACATAGGAGAGGATGGGCTGCCCCACCTTGAGGGCCGCGAGCTTTCTCAGAAACCACGGGCCGGTGAGAATGGTGAAGAGCAGCGCGCAGATGAGCGCGCCCGCGGAGCGGAACGTGATGTAGCGGAACACGTTCAGCAGCGAGACATCCTGACTGAAGGGGACGAGAAGGTTATAGAGCATGGTTTTTCTGTTCCATGAAGAGATTGACGAAACGTTCCATACGGTTGACGCGCGAACCCTTGAAAAGGGCGACGCCTTTTTCCGCACGGCCCTTTTCCCATGCCTCGAAGGCGGGGAGAAAATCCTCCGGCCGGGGCGTTTCGGCGAACAGACCCGCAAAGCGCCCCTCTTCCAGACCGGCGCGCACGTCCACGGCGTGTTCGCCCACCCAGAACACGGCCCCGCAGCCCGAAGCGGCAAGCGCGCGTCCGAGCGCCCGGTGTTCGGCAGCGGCCACGTCGCCGAGTTCCCCCATGGCTCCCATGACGCACACGAAGTTTCCGCCCCGGGCGAGTTCGGCGGCGGCTTCGAGCATGCGCAGGGCGGAAAGGGGATTGGCGTTGTAGGTGTCGTCGATGAGCGTCCAGCCTCCGGCCAGGCGTTTTGCAAAGCGCTGGGCCGGGAAGGGCGCGCTTTCCACGCCCTGCCGTATCTCTTCGATATCGAGGTCGAGAAGCCGGGCCGCGGCCGCGGCCGCGACGATGTTCTCGGCCGCGTAGGAGCCGGAAAGGGCGCAGGAGACGTCGAGTTCTTCGCCGTCGAGCCAGAGACGGTAGTTCCCCCGGCCGTTTTCGTCAAGTCCGAGATAGCTTCCCCGGTAGGGCGCGTTCTTTCCCTGCGCCGTGAAGAACACGGCGTCGGGCCTGAGCGCGAGGGCTTCGCGCGCAAGGTCGTCGTAATCCGCGCTTACGAGCGCGCGCCCGCCCTTCCTGATATGAGCCAGAAGGCGCGATTTGTAGTACGCCGTGCCCTTGTCCCCGAGGCCGAGACTGTGCCCCGCTCCCACGTTGAGGATGAGAGCGATGTCCGGCTCCAGCACGGGGCCGAGTTCGTCCATGTCGTTCGGATGGCTTATGCCCGCCTCCATGACCCAGAACGCCTCGTCGCCGTCGGCGGCCAGCATGGAAATGGGCATGCCTATCTGCGAGTTGAGGTTCATGCGGTTCTTCGCCGTTTTGCCGTGCTGCGAAAGGATGTGGGCGAGAAGCTCCTTGGTGGTGGTTTTCCCGGCCGTGCCGGTGATGCCGACCACGCGCCCTTCGAAGGCTTCGCGCCAGGCGTGGGCGATGCGCCCGAGGGCGGCCACGCTGGAATCGGCAAGCAGCACGGGAGCCGCGGGCTTTCCGTCGAAGGGGTCGCGTTCGGCAAGAACGGCGGCGGCTCCGGCCTGTACCGCGGCGGCGGCAAAGTCATGTCCGTCCGCGCGTTCGCCCTTGATGGCCACGAAAATGTCCCCGCTTCTTACCTGACGGTTGTCGGAACAGGCGCCGTGTACGGTCACGTCGGCGGGGTGAAGCAGCGTTGCGTGTGCGGCCTCTGCGGCCGCCTTCAGCGTCATCAGCACGAGAGAAGCTCCTTGAGAATTTCCTGGTCGCTGAAATGATGTTTCGTGGTGCCGATGATCTGATAGTCCTCATGCCCCTTGCCCGCCACGAGAAGGGCGTCGCCGGGCTTCAGCAGGCTTACGGCCAGTTCCAGCGCCCTGCGGCGGTCGCTTTCGCGGTGCACTTCCTTTGCGCCTTCAAGGCCGGGCATGATGTCGTCGATGATGAGTTCGGGGTCCTCTGTGCGCGGGTTGTCGGAGGTGACTACGGCGATGTCGGAAAGCTCCGCCACCACGCTGCCCATGAGCGGACGCTTGGTGCGGTCCCTGTCGC